>CAIOLZ010000443.1 GCA_903859265.1 uncultured beta proteobacterium | reverse complement strand
GACACCGCAATGATCTCGCTGACCACGCCTTTTTCCTTGAGCCGCACCGCCTCTTCAACCGCAATTTCGTCAAACGGGTTCATGCTCATTTTGACGTTGGCAGTATCGACTCCGCTGCCGTCAGACTTCACCCGCACTTTGACGTTGTAGTCCACTACGCGTTTGACCGCGACCAATGCTTTCATGAATGCCGCTCCAGAAGTTAAATATCCAAATTTGGTTGACGTGTACGTCAACTAGACGATTCTATGCGGCGAATCCAACACGGTCTGACAGAGCAAGAACACGCTTGCCGCATAGGCAAAAAAGTACGACCGTGCTTTTATTGTAATACGTCGATAGGATTCATGGCTATCCCGTAGTTGGCGCGGCGAACTCCATGGACTTACGCCGCATGCACGACGCGCTGCGGAAGTGGAATACTGACGTGGTGCGCGCGCAGCGCGGCAAGGATGGCGATATTGACGTCAGAACGCAAATTGCCTTGCCCGTTTTCAGGGTCATTGATCCAGTAACCGACGATGAATTCAAGCCCGTTGGGCCCGAAATTGGACAGTTGTGCCGCGGGCGCCGGGTCCCTCAGCACCCTGCTTTGCGCCAGGGCGGCCTCAACCAGCAATGACCTGACCTGATCCACGTCCGAGTCGTACCCCACCGTTACCTCGGTGGAAAGGTAAATGCGCGAGTCTGCGAGCGAGAGATTTTCGACCCTGCTGGTAATGAGCATTTCGTTGGGCACGATGGATTCCCGACCGGCCAGCGACCGAATGACCGTGTAACGGGCGTTAATCTGGGTGATGATGCCCTCGAAACCATCGACCCTCACGTTGTCGCCAATCCGCATGCTGCGCTCAGCCAGGATCACAAAACCGCTCACATAGTTGGACGCCAGTTTTTGCAGGCCAAAACCAATACCGACGCCAACCGCACCCCCTAACACAGACAGCGCAGTCAGATCGATACCCACCGCCGACAAGGCCACCATGAGCCCGATGAACATAAGCAACGCCCGCACCGCATTGCTCACGGCCTTGCGCAGCGATAGTTCGTTACCGGTCGCAGAACGCAGTAATTTGGCTTCGATGCCTGATGACAGCCATAGCGTAAATATCAGCACCGCCCCGCCCGTCAGCGCGCCCTCCAGCAAGTTGCGCACGGACAGCGTGCTGCCGCCAATTTTCCAGGAGATCTGGTCCAGTTCATTCAGAATTGCCGGCAGCAGTCCGGTCACCCAAAGCACCATGGCAAGCCAGACCGCCCAGGAAATGGAACGTTCCAAAACACGGACCCAGCGCGTCTGCGCAAATGCCGATTGCAGGACCTTGACGCCCACCCGGATGACGACCAGAGACAAGAGCACGGGTATCGCAATTTTGAACAACGCCACCGATATCCAGTGGCCGCAAATATCGCGTGCAAAAACGCCCAAAACCAGCAGCACAGCCGGAAATAAAACCCCATCAAGCGTTTTGCGTCCGAACCAGATTGACCGGGGATTGTCGTTTTCCAATGCGCGCCGCAAGCCGCGCACCAGAGCCCAGGCCACCACAACGCAAACTGCCAAGGCAAGGAGTTCTATCAGTACAGAGGGTTGGGAGAATGCAGCAATCCACCCGTCAAAGTCGTCGATCGGCTGGGGTGCAGGAATTTTTTGCAAGAACGTCATGGGGTAATTTGAAGGGTCGATTTATCCGGTCTTGTTCACCGGTTCACTCTGTATTCGAGGTTTTCGGTTAACGTTGCGCAATGGACGCACAACGCACGCTAAAAGCATTACTCGATCAGCTTAACACGGTCATATTTGGGAAGCGCAAGCAGATTCAGGACTGCGTAGCCTGCCTGTTGGCAGGTGGCCATCTGTTGATTGACGACGTGCCGGGCGTTGGAAAAACCACGCTGGCCCACGCACTGGCCCGCAGCTTCGGCCTGCAATTTTCCCGCGTGCAGTTCACCTCCGACCTGATGCCCAGCGACCTGTCCGGCGTGGCCGTTTATGAGCGTGTCAAAGAAGCTTTCGTGTTTCACCCGGGACCGATCTTTGCGCAGGTATTGCTGGCCGATGAAATCAACCGCGCCAGTCCCAAAACACAAAGCGCTTTACTGGAGGCAATGGAAGAAAAGCAGGTCACCATCGAAGGCGAAACCCGTGCCTTGCCCGATCCGTTTTTTGTCATTGCGACGCAAAATCCGCTGGATCAGGTTGGCACCTATGCGCTACCAGAGTCGCAGCTCGATCGATTCCTGATGCGCATATCGCTGGGTTACCCCGACCGCATCGCGGAACGCGCGCTGTTAACCGGCCGTGACCGCCGCAGCGTGGTGGAACATCTGCCAAGTCTGCTCGACGCCGGTGAGCTGCACGCATTGCAGATGCAGGTACTGGAGGTGCACGCTGCAGACCCGCTGCTGGACTATGTGCAGGACCTGATAGCGGCCACCCGCTCTGGTCAATGGTTTATGCAAGGTCTGAGCCCGCGCGCCGGCATTGCGGTACTGCGGGCAGCAAAAGCGCAAGCTCTGCTGAGTGGTCGCAACTATGTCGCGCCGGATGATGTGCAGGCCGTGCTGCCGCAAACCATCGCCCACCGCCTGATTCCGGCTGGCAATGCGGGCCGCGGGGCGACCGAGCAGGTGCGCGCCATGTTGCAGGCCGTACCTTTGCCATGATCAAGGCGCGGCTGGAAAAGTTCTGGCTGAGCCGACTCACTGCGCGCGACTCCACGACGCTGACGCAACGCACCGTCTATATCCTGCCCACGCCACCGGGCTGGATGATGGCATTAACCCTCCTGGTCCTGCTGATTGCAAGCATCAACTACCAGTTGAATCTGGGCTATGTGCTGACTTTTTTACTCGCCGGAAGCGCCCTCGTTGGGATGCATGTGTGCCACGGAACGCTGCGTGGCATCACACTCAATCTGGTGGCACCGGAACCCCAATTTGCAGGCACCAGCGCATCGGTGACGGTGCAGCTGGTGAGTCAGCGACGCAGTATCCGCCATGGGATTGGCGTCGCGGTCTGGGGTTCTGGCCAATGGAGTTGGACCGACGTTCCGGCGCGGGGGAGCAGCAATGTGCAAGTCGCTTTTCCGGTCAAGAATCGCGGCCTGCAACCGATACCCACGCTGACTGCTGAGACCCGATTCCCCCTGGGCACTTTTCGGGTCTGGACGGTGTGGCGGCCCGCATCAAAAATATTGATTTACCCGGCTCCGGAAATCCACGCTCCGCCGCTCCCAGCCGGACAGGCCAGCCCTGGCGCCACCCCTAGCCAGCACCGGAGCGACACCGGCGAATTTGATGGCGTGCGCAACTACCGGCGCGGCGATCCGCTGAAAACCGTGGTGTGGAAAAAGGTTGCCAAAAGCGGCGAACTGGTAAGCCGCGACAGCCAGCAGATACAAGGATTTGAGCTGTGGCTCGACCTCGCCAACACGGGCAGTTTTGGCGGCCGTGGTGCCTCGCTTGAATTGCGTCTCTCAAGGCTTTGCGCGTGGGTGCTGGCGGCCAGTAAAAACGATTTACCTTTCGGACTGCGTCTGAACGCGCTGGAAATTGGCCCCGCCATTGGTGAAAATCACAAAAAAGCATGCCTGCAGGCGCTGGCCTTGTGTGCCAGCGCAGCGGGTTAACACAGCATGTGGACCCGCCTCAAAAACCTGCCGCGTGATACCCGCGACACCCTTTTTCTATTGCTGGTCATTGCCTGGATCATTGCACCGCAAACCGGCACCCTGCCGTTCTGGTGCACTGCGATGGCAGCCGTGGTGCTGTGCTGGCGGGGCTGGATTGCATGGCACGTGAAGCCGCTGCCTTCGCGCTGGTTGCTCCTGAGCCTGCTGATCGTGGCCTGCGCGGCCACCTACGGCACCCACCGCACGCTGCTGGGACGTGACGCCGGGGTTACTTTTGTTGTTGTACTGCTGGCACTCAAAACCCTGGAGTTGCGCGCACAAAGAGACGCCTTTGTGGTGTTTTTTTTGGGCTTTTTTACCCTGCTTTCGAACTTTTTTTTCTCCCAAAGTCTGCTGGTTGCCGCGGCCATGCTCATTGGACTGCAAGGCTTGCTGACGGCACTGGTCAACAGCCACCTGCCGGTTGGCAAACCACCTCTGCTGCAGGCCGCCAAAACGGCTGGCGGGATGGCTTTGCTGGGAATGCCCATCATGGTCATACTCTTTGTTCTTTTTCCCCGCGTCGCGCCGCTGTGGGGTGTGCCGGAAGACGCCATGCGCGGTCGCAGCGGGCTGTCTTCGACGATGGATGTCGGTTCAATCGCCGACCTTGCGCTCGACAGCAGTGTGGCCATGCGGGTGAAATTTTCCGGCCCCCTTCCCCGGCGCAGCGAGATGTACTTTCGCGGTCCGGTGCTATCGGGTTTTGACGGTCGCCAATGGCGTGCCCTGCGCTCCTCGTTGCCGCAAAGTGCGCAGCTTGCTGCCGACCTCGATGTGGCAGGTGCGCCGCTGGACTACGAGGTAACGCTTGAACCCAACAACCGGCCCTGGTTGATGCTGCTCGACGCGGCACCGGGCGCCCCTGAGGTCAAGGGTTACAGCCCGCTCATGACACCGGAGTTGCAATGGCGCGTGGAGCGGCCGATTTCAGATTTGCTGCGATACCGGGCGAAAAGCTATGTGCACTTCCGCCACGGCCCGCAAACGGCGGTCGCAGGGCTGCAGGACTACCTGGCATTGCCCGCTGGACGCAACCCGCGTACGCTGGCACTGGCCGCTGAACTGCGCCGTGATCCGCTCTTTGCCAAGGCCGATAGCGCCGAACTGATCAATGCCGTCCTGTCGCGTTTACGCACAGGAGGCTACACCTATACGCTCGACCCGGGCGTGTTTGGCGACAACACGGCCGATGAATTCTGGTTCGACCGGAAACAGGGTTTTTGCGAACACATTGCCTCGGCATTTGTGGTGCTGATACGGGCCCTGCACATACCGGCCCGAATCGTGACCGGTTACCAGGGGGGCGAAGTCAACGCAATCGATGGCTACTGGACCGTGCGCCAGAGCGATGCGCACGCCTGGGCTGAAGTGTGGCTCGAACATCAGGGCTGGGTTCGGGTGGACCCGACATCGGCCGTGGCGCCCGGTCGCACCGGCAGCTTCCAGCGCCTGCAGGCGCCTGAGGGTATTTTCCGGCAAGCGCTGGTGACCGTCAGCCCCGACCTCGCCATCCAACTGCGTGCGATTTGGGAGGCCACCAACAACCGCTGGAACCAATGGGTGCTGAACTACTCCCAGGACAAACAGATGAATCTGCTGCGTAATTTGGGGTTCGATGCGCCAAGCTGGGAAGACCTCAGCTACCTTCTGATCGGGATCATCGTTGCTGCAAGCCTGATCGGCGCAGCTTGGGCGCAATGGGAAAAATACCAGCAAGACCCATGGCTGCGATTGCTCGACAATGCCCGCCGGCAGTTGGCAAGAACCGGATTGCAACTGCCCGCCAATCTGCCGCCTCGCAGCTTGGCCGAGCACTTGCAAAACGCGCAAGGCCTGAGCCCCGGCGCAGTCGCGCAGTGGACGGAGTGGCTATTGCAACTGGAAAGCTGGCGCTATGCGATGGCGCAATTGCCCGGCGATCCCAGTCCAGCCAGCATCGCTACACTGCGCCAGCAATTCGCCCGTTTACCCAAGCCCGCATGACGCTGAATTCTAAAAAACTAACAATTGATGTCTCTACCGTATTGCTAGCACTGTGCTCGCTGCTGGCGCAAGCAAGTGCCCAGGGTGTTCCACCTCAAACAGCTTTGGCAGCGCAGACCGCCGGTAAACCTCCGGATAAACATGCTGGCGTTCATAAAAGCACGACCAAACGCACCAAGAAGCGCACCGCTTCTGCCGAGATGCCAGGTCCTGCCTACGCCACGCGAGCCGACGCCATGCGGGCTGCCAGTGAAATTGCAGCAGCACGCAATCTGGACCCGCAATGGGTCGCTCAAACGATTGGTGCAGCGCACTATATGCCCGCTATCGCCAAGGCAATGGCGCCGGCGGCAGTCGGGGTTCCCAAAAACTGGGCGGTTTACCGGAGTCGCTTTATTGATGACGCTCGCATCAAGGCCGGTGTCAAATTCTGGACCGACAACCGCGCTACGCTGGAACGCGCCGAGCAGGAAACGGGTGTTCCCGCCGCGATCGTGGTTGGCATCATTGGCGTAGAAACCATTTACGGTCAGCAAACGGGGAACTACCGCGTGATGGATGCGCTGACTACGCTGACGTTTGACTTTCCGAAAACGCACCCCAAGTCAACAGCGCGTGCCGCGTTTTTTCGATCCGAGTTGGAGGAATATCTGGTGTTGACCGAGCGCACCCATACCGACCCACTCGCCCTGCGCGGCAGCTACGCCGGAGCAATGGGTTTGCCCCAATTCATGCCGTCAAGCTGGACCAAATACGGCATTGATTTTGATGGTGACGGTCATATTGACCTGTTCAACAGCCCCGCCGATGCAATCGGGTCGGTCGCCAACTACTTCAAAGCCTTCCAGTGGCAACGCGGCATGCCAACCCATTACCCCGTCAGCTTTGAGCTGCAAAAGCTCGACCTCACGGCGTTGCTGGCGCCTGACATTGTTCCAACATTTACCCCTGAAGAGTTTGCTGCGAAAGGGGCCATTCTGGACGCCGCAGGCGCGCAGCACAAAGGGCTGCTGGCGCTGATTGAATTGCAAAACGGAAACGACGCGCCGCAGTATGTGGCAGGCACGGAAAATTTTTACGCGATCACGCGTTATAACTGGAGCAGCTACTACGCCATGGCCGTGATTGAATTGGGTCAGGAAGTTGCCGCAGGCATGCCAAAATAATGCATGGCATTCCCTAGCGACCCCGCCAACTCCACCAAATTGGACAGCTCGGATACCAGCGCGATGCTGGAGCTGTTTCGAGCGGCGCTGGGGCCTTTGCAGACCGATTACTACCTCAAAACTTTCACGCGTTTTGACGCCAACGACCGGGGTGGGCCCAGCTGGAACTGGGCCGCTGCGTTATTGACCCTGAACTGGATGGCACTGCGCCAGTTGTGGGGGGCGGCGCTCGCCTATATCGGCGCTCTACTGGCTGCGGCCCTGCTGATATTTGGCATCGGGCGCCTGGTGTTTCAGATATCCGGTGAGGCGCAAATGGTCGGTCTGGCCGGCACCGTCGTGCTGTCGCTGTCGATTCCCGGGGTATTTGGCAATGCCCTGCTCTACAACGCCTGCCGCAAGAGGATCGAAGCGGCACTTGCCGCCAACGCAACGCTGGCAGACGCCTGCGCAATGCTCAGTCGTCAGGCCAGCGGCCGCCAGCGCTTGATAGGACTGGGAATTGGCAACGCCGTTGTGCTCGTGGCAACAGCCTGCCTTGCGCTGACGATGACAAACCTGGCGGGCTTTGCCAGCCGCACCGATGACGGCGCTGCGAAGTCGCTCGGCACGATTACCGACGCATCGACTTCGCACTCCGGGGTGGCCTCGACGCTGCCCCCCGTCGCAGCGGACAAACCGGCGGTGGTTGCATCTGCGCCAGTATCTGGGGTGTCTTCCATGCCGGCGATGCCTGGGTCAGCCGCATCTGCTCCCACATCGGGAAGCGTTCCCGCCTTGGCTAGTTCCGCGCAACACTCCGGTGAAAAGCCACCCGCCTCGCCAGACATAAAAGCACAAGCAGAGCCAGCTTCAAGTGCCGAACCACCCCCTCAACCAGTCTCCCAAAAAACGGTTCAAACCAAAAAGTTGAAAGTTGCGCCCGCCAAGCCATCCAAAGCGACCAAAGTAGGGTCGAATGCTGAGGCGCCTTACCTTGTCAACGTCGGACTTTTTGCCGACGACAACAACGCACGCAATGCGGTGGCCAAGCTCAATGACGCGGGCATTCCGGTGATTAGCGGCGTGCTGGAAACGTCAAAGGGCAAACGCACACGGGTCCGGGCCGGCCCGTTTGCAACGCAGGCAGAAGCACAGCGTGCAGCCGACAAAATAGTGTTCCTGGGACTCGAGGCAGTGATCGTTCAGCAGTAGTCAGGCGAGGGACACGCTTTCGAACACCGGGTGCAGGGCATCTACCCACGACTCCACTTCGGCATCCGTGACATTGATATAGGCGAGGCAGGCAGCGCCATACAGCGACCACTCCTGATTGCGCTCTATGCCCTCGTGCTTGCCCACCAGATAATCCGCCACGAGAGCGATGGCCACGAGAGTGCGTGCCTGTTTGGGCACGTTTTCATCAGCAAGGACGGTGAAGTCGTGGTGCAGCCGCACTGCCACTGCGATCACAGCGGGCAAGCGCCAGGTTTTGGCAACTATCGCACCCACCACAGCATGGTCCGTGCGGTGTGCCGCATTTTCAGTCTGGGTGAAGGAGCGGTCCTGGCGTGCCAGCGCTTCGACCAACGTGCCTGCATAGCCTTTGACGCCTTGCATCATGATCGGAATGCCGACATGGCAGAACAGGCCGCAGGTATGCGCTACGTCAGCATCCGTGTCGTACAACTGCTTTGCAATAAACCCCATGGCCAGCGCACGCCGGGTAGAAGTTTCCCAGAAGTGCTCCAGCAACGGTGAATTGGTGCGAATGGCGTTACGCACCAAAAATCCGGTCAGGATACCGATCACCTGTGCCACGCCGAGCATCGCAACCGCCTCACCCACAGTGGAAGCGGGACGGGAGCGGGCATACATCGGGCTATTGGCAACGCGAATCAGCGATGCCGCCATCGCCACATCGCTGCTGGCAATTCGGGTGATTTCAGCGGGATCCGGATCCGCCTGCTCAACCTCTTTGCGCAGGGCCAGAAGCAGCTCGGGGCAAGGCGGAATTACGATGTCCCGAACCGGCCCCTGGGTTCGGGCAATTTCAAGCTCCCTGTCAATATCCGCGACCTTCATGAACGCTCCTTTTGGGGAGCATTATGCGGAAATTCTGCGACTGATTTTTTGACCTCAGTCACTCGAAACCAGAAACTCCCTGCTCACGTGGGCGCCCAAATCGTTGACCCGGTCCAGGAACTGCGTGAGGTAGGCGTGCAACCCGGTAGCCAGAATTTCGTCGATACGGCCGTACTTCAGTTCGGATCGCAATTTGCCGGCACGGCGCAAGGTTTCACTGTCCGGGTTGCTGGCCACCAGCGCCAGATTGTTGACCACTTCGTTAAGGCTGGCATGCAAAGAGCGCGGCATGTCGGGCTTGAGCATGAGCAACTCGGCCACACGCTCCGGGCGAATCACATCGCGATAGACTTTGCGATAGACCTCGAACGCCGAAACGCTGCGCAAGATCGCGCTCCAGTGGTAGAAGTCGTACTCTTGGTCGCGCTCGCTCGCGGCACCATAAAAATCACTTTGTACGGCGTGGAATTTCACGTCCACCAGACGCGCCGTGTTGTCGGCACGTTCCAGAAAAGTACCCAGGCGCATGAAGTGCAGCGCCTCGTCCATCAGCATCGTGCCCACGGTTACACCGCGCGACAGGTGGGAGCGGAACTTGACCCACTCAAAAAACTGTGAAGGATCGGCCTCGAACTCACCCGTCTTGGTCATGCGCTTGACTTCGAGCCACGTCTGGTTTTGCGTTTCCCAGACCTCCGTTGTCAGTGCTCCGCGCACCGCCCGCGCGTTCTCGCGCGCTGCGCCCAGACAAGACACGATCGAAGACGGATTGCTCTCGTCGTTAACCATGAAATTCATCACGTCGCGGGCATTCACCGAGCCATAGGCCTTGGTGTAGGAGCCGGTCAATTCGCTGATGGACAGCAGCCCTTGCCAGCCCATTTGCGCAACCGCCTCCGATTGCGGCAAAAGCGATGTCTGGTAATTGACATCCAGCATGCGCGCGGTATTTTCAGCCCGCTCCGTGTAGCGGGACATCCAGAAAAGATGGTCGGCTGTTCTTGACAACATAGCGTGATCCTTGGTACCGGTCGTTTTTGGATGAATGTTTAAGACTGGGTCTGTGATTGCGCAGCCACTGGTGTGGGCATCGCCATTGTGGGTGCTGCCACGTACTCGTCTTCAAGGATCCAGGTGTCTTTGGTGCCGCCCCCCTGCGATGAATTCACCACCAGCGAGCCCTCTTTCAGCGCCACGCGCGTCAATCCTCCCGGTACCATTTGCACCGTTTTTCCGGACAGCACGTAAGGCCGCAAATCAATGTGGCGCGGCGCAATGCCACTTTCAACAAAGGTTGGGCAACTCGACAGGCTCAGTGTCGGCTGGGCGATGTATCCGGCGGGATTGGCCAACAGGGCCTTGCGAAAATCCTCAATCTCTGCGGAGGTCGATGCCGGGCCGACCAGCATGCCGTAGCCGCCTGCACCATGCACCTCCTTGACCACAAGGTCTTTCAGGTTGGCCAGCGTATAGGCCAGGTCGTCCTTGTTGCGGCACATATAGGTCGGGACGTTGTTCAGAATGGGTTTCTCACCCAGATAAAACTCGATCATTCGGGGCACGTAGGGATAGATCGACTTGTCATCGGCTATGCCGGTTCCCACG
>CAIOLZ010000442.1 GCA_903859265.1 uncultured beta proteobacterium | reverse complement strand
GAACCGGCGCGCCGCTCTGGTTGGGCAAGACTTCGCCGTACATTCCAAAACCCAGAAGCGTCAACGGATGCATGGCCTCGTCCAGACGCACTCCTTCAACATAAGGCCAATCCAGCACGCGCGAGCCTACAAACGGCATTGTTTTGGGGTCTGCCAACGTCACGAATTCCACGTATTTGGCACCAGGCGCGGGTTCGACTTTTTTGATCAACTCCGACAGCGAGTAGCCAACCCAGGGAATCACCATCGACCAGCCCTCCACGCAGCGCATGCGATAAATGCGCTCCTCCTGGGCACTGAGCTTGAGCAGGTCTTCGAGTGCGTACTTACCCGGCTTTTTCACCATGCCTTCGATCTCTACAGCCCAGGGAGTCGTTTTGAGTGTGTGTGCGTTGGCTGCCGGATCTGTCTTGTCTGTTCCAAACTCGTAATAATTGTTGTAGCCGCTAGCGTCCTTGTACTGGGTGACTTTTTCGATCGTGATTGCGCCCTCAACTTTGGACGTCTGCCCCGGCAATGCAGGGAGTTTCCCCGGTGGCGAACCCCAGCTTGACGCAGCCATCGCATTGCGAGCGGCCCACGCCGACATCGACAGCCCTGCAACGCCGGCGGCCATCGACTTGAGCATCGCCCTGCGCTCCTCGTACACCGATCGCGGTGTGATTTCGCTCGGTACGGGATGAATGAAACCGTCTTTCCTGGATTGGATGATCATGGTGGGTCCTTGTTTCGGTGTTCGTCGGTTGAGCCCGCGACTTCTTACATTGTGATGAACACCCGATAACCCTGCATGACAACGCAGATACAAAAAAGGCAGGCCACCGCTGCCGGGGCCTGCCTCTTTCGTACGGGTCAGTAATTTAGCGCAAACCGGCTACGTAATCCGACACAGCCTTGATTTCACGGTCATTCAGCTTGGCCGCAACCTGCGTCATTTGAATGCTGTTTTTGCGAATGCCATCACGGAAATTGGTCAGTTGGCTGACAGCATAGTCAGCATGTTGTCCGGCCAAGCGTGGGTACTGGGCGGGAATACCGGCACCATTGGGACTGTGGCACCCGGCGCAGGCCGGCACTTGGCGGTCGGCAATACCACCCCGGTAAATTCGCTCACCCAGGGTGACGAGATCCTTGTCTTTGGCAAAGCCTGGCTTGGCGGTTTTGGTGGTAACCCAATACGCGATGTTCTTCATGTCCTCGTCAGACAGCGTGGTCGCGAAGCCCTTCATGATGGCGTTTTCTCTTTTACCGGACTTGAACTCCATCAATTGCTTCACCAGGTATTCCGGGTGTTGCTGGGCCAATTTGGGATACGCGGGTGTGGTGGAGTTGCCATCAGCACCGTGACAGGCCGCACACACTGCGCCGAAACTGGCCTCACCTTTGGCGAGGTCCGGCTTGGCTTTTTCAACAACAGGCTCGGCCGCCGAAACGGGCAAGCAAACAGTGACAGCAGCGGCCATGACGGCAGCAACAAACAGTGGGGCGATCAACTTCATGGTAGGTGTGTGTCGGTTGAGCAAAACTGCGTCATTCTACAATGGAGACGCGGGTTTGCCGCCCAACACAATGACCATCACACCAAACCGATACCCAGACACCTCCGGCGCGCTCAGCGAAGCCAGTGAAAAATCACCCGCGGCGATCGCTCTGGGTTGGTTACACACCGCAAAATTCCTCACCACCGCGCCGCAACTGCACTTTTTGCCCGCGCTGGATGTTCCGGAAATCGCTTTTGTTGGCCGCTCCAACGCCGGCAAATCTACCTGCATCAACACGCTGACGCAAAAAAAGCAACTCGCTTTTGCCTCCAAGAAGCCCGGCCGTACGCAACACATCAACCTCTTTTCGTTGGGCAAACAAGGGGTCATGGACGCCGTTCTGACCGATTTGCCGGGCTACGGCTATGCCGCAGTGCCAAAGCAGGACAAGATCCGCTGGCAACAGGTCATGGCCAACTATCTCGTAACGCGGGAAAACCTGATGGGTATCGTGCTGATGTGTGACCCGCGCCACGGCTTGACCGAGCTTGACGAAATTCTGCTCGACGTCATCCGGCCTCGCGTGCAGGAAGGCCTGAAGTTTCTCATCGTACTGACCAAGTCCGATAAGTTGACGCGTACCGAAGCAGCCAAAATTTTGTCAATCACCAAGCTGCAAGCCGGTGGTGGTGAGGTCATGCTCTTTTCTGCCACCAAACGCAAAGGTATCGAGGACGTTGCACAGCTGCTCTGGAAGTGGGCGCACCCTGACGCCGGAAAAAAGTCGGTTGCAAGCGCCCCAGCGAACACCGGTGCTAGTACGGAGGACGCTCTCCTGCCGGGCGGTCTTTGAAGCGTTTGTGGACCCAGTAATACTGGGCTGGATCCTTGTCAATATAGGCCTGCAAGCGCAGGTTCATCAAG
The DNA here is from genome assembly GCA_903859265.1 of uncultured beta proteobacterium. Classification (GTDB taxonomy): domain Bacteria; phylum Pseudomonadota; class Gammaproteobacteria; order Burkholderiales; family Burkholderiaceae_C; genus Allorhodoferax. Next base: position 6,930 of record CAIOLZ010000442.1, on the reverse strand, counting down.
GCGGTGTCGGCCACCCAGTCTTTGCTCGGAAAGTCGGGCCATTGGGGTGAAATCTCGATCTCATAACCATCGGCTGTGATGCGCGCAATCGCTGCAATAACCTTGGCACGACCAAGCCTTGCAATGCGCGACAAAGAGGGCATGGTGGCCGCAGGCACGCCATAAAAAGGAACGAACACCGAATCATCCGGCTCGTAATTCATATCTGGCAATAAACATAGCGGCGAACCCGCCTTGATCGCCGCCAGCACGGGCTTGAATCCATCCCTGCGGTCCACCGGATGGCCATTGCTGAAGCGTTTGCGGCCGCGCAGAATCCAGTCGTTCACGACTGCGTTGGTTTGCGCGGCATAAATCGTGATGAAGTTGCGCGGCAGTTGCTGGGTCAATGCAATCCAGCCGGCGTCCATGCCAATAAAGTGCGGCGCAAAAATGAGTGTCGGGGTATCGCCATTCAATTCGTCCAAGGCGCCCACGAGCCGGATGCGCCGACGTGACAACTCCGGATCACCGTGCCAGATCCAGCCCCGGTCGAGCCAGGCCTGGGCGAAATAGACAAAAGTTTTGCGGGCCTGACGCCGCACTTCCTGTTCCGACCATTGCGGAAAGCACAGCATCAGGTTGGTTTGCACCACCCGCCGACGCGACCCGACCAGCGCATACAACAACCAGCCCAGCATCGCGCCCAACGCCCGAACCCAACGGAAAGGTAAAAAGCGGGTCCACTCCACCAATGTCAGCAAAAAACGGGTCAACGCGGCAGTCCTTCCTGATTGTTTTTCGATGCGCCAGCCGGCGCGCCCGAAGTATCGTCTTTCGGGGTCTTGTAACGGTTGTAGCCCCAGAGATATTGCGAGGGACATTCGCGAATAAGCACCTCCATCGCTTGATTGATCTGCTGAGTGGCGATCTGCACGTCGGCATCGAGCGCCTGCGCCATGGGGCGCACATGGATCGCATAACCGGCGCCGCCAGCCAAGCGCTCGCCCCATGCCAGCAACACGGTCGCACCCGTCTGCTGCGCCAGCCGCACGGACAGAGTCATGGTGTATGCAGGGCGACCAAAGAATGGGGCCCAGACACCTTGGTGCCTGGGTGGAACCTGATCGGGCAAGAGTCCGACGCACTCTTCGGCTTTGAGTGCCTTGATCAATTGTTTGACACCTGCGAGGGTGGTGGGCGCAGTTTTAAGCCCGGCACGGGCGCGGCTTCGAACGACTAGCGCTGCCAGCCAGACCTTGCGTGGTGGGCGAAACAGAACCGTCATGGGTTTGTTGTGCGCGGTGCCGTATTGCTTGGCATAGGCCTGCGCAGTGATTTCAAAACATCCGAGATGCGGCGTCAAAAACAGCAGGCCGCGGCCACAAGCAAAGGCGGCTTCAATGTGCCGGGCCCCATCCCAACGTACCGGAACCGGCTCTCCCAGCCACAGCCTGGGCAGCTCCATGACCAGCTTGCCGGCTTCACCCACTGCAGTGCGCCAATCCACACCGGACAAACCCGCCAGGGCCGCGTTGTGCCGCAGGTTAGCGCGATAGCCAGGCGAAACCAAAAACGCAGTCCAGCCCAGCATCCATCCAATGCCGTGCAACAGCCAAAGTGGCAGGCCGGACAGGAATTGAAACAAAGATGCCATGGCTGCGATAAACTACGCGCTGTCGCTGAGTTATTGAACTACTTGCAGGGCGACACACACGGGGCGTTCTTGAATGGGGGCCCATTGTGCCTTGTCCCATAGGACAAATCTGCTAAAGCGTTCGCTGAAAGCCAAAAGCCCAAGCAACGCGACTTGATAAACCTTTTGGAGAAACTTATGGCGAACGATTTTCTTTTTACGTCTGAATCCGTGTCCGAAGGCCACCCTGACAAAGTGGCGGACCAGATTTCCGACGCGATTCTTGATGCGATATTCAAACAGGACCCCAAGTCACGCGTTGCGGCTGAAACGCTGTGCAACACGGGCCTGGTTGTGCTTGCGGGTGAAATTACCACCAATGCGCACGTTGATTACATCCAGGTGGCACGCGACACCATCAAGCGTATCGGCTACGACAACACGGAATACGGCATTGACTACAAAGGCTGCGCCGTCCTGGTGGCCTATGACAAGCAATCCAATGACATCGCGCAAGGCGTGGACCACGCCTCCGATGACCACCTCAACACCGGCGCCGGCGACCAGGGCCTGATGTTTGGCTACGCCTGCAACGAGACGCCCGAACTCATGCCTGCACCGATTTATTACGCCCACCGCCTGGTCGAGCGCCAGGCCCAGTTGCGCAAAGATGGGCGCATGCCTTTCCTGCGTCCGGACGCGAAAAGTCAGGTGACGATGCGCTACGTGGACGGCAAGCCCCACAGCATCGACACGGTGGTTTTGTCCAGCCAGCACAGCCCCGAAATGAGCAATGGCGCGACGATGAAACAGGAATTCATTGATGCGGTGATTGAAGAAATCATCAAGCCCGTGCTGCCCAAAGAGTGGCTGAAAGATACCCGCTATCTGGTGAACCCGACCGGCCGGTTCGTGGTCGGTGGGCCGCAAGGCGACTGCGGTTTGACCGGTCGCAAAATCATTGTGGACACGTATGGCGGCGCCTGCCCGCACGGCGGTGGCGCCTTCTCCGGCAAAGACCCCACCAAGGTTGACCGTTCCGCTGCGTATGCCGCGCGCTATGTGGCCAAGAACGTGGTAGCAGCCGGTCTGGCGCGTCAGTGCCAGATTCAGGTGGCCTATGCGATTGGCGTGGCCAAGCCGATGAACGTCACCGTGTACACCGAAGGCACCGGCGTGATCTCGGATGAAAAAATCGCCGAACTGGTCAACGCACACTTTGACCTGCGTCCCAAGGGCATTATTCAGATGCTCGACCTGCTGCGACCGATCTACGAAAAGACCGCCGCTTACGGCCACTTCGGCCGTGAAGAGCCTGAATTCACCTGGGAGCGCACCGACAAAGCGGCGACGCTGCGCGCTGCAGCGGGTCTGTAATATTGGCCTCCATCCTGCAATTTTGCATTCATGAAACTTCAGACACAACGCTTCATTGACCGCTGGGTCGGCCAGATTCTTTGCAGCGGGGTGTCTGCGTGGGTACGCATCACCGATTTGTTCTCCAAGCCGCCAGCGGTGAAGGAAGATGCGCGCAACATCCTGGTGATTTTGCTGTCCGAGATGGGAAGCATCGTGCTGGCGGGGCCGATGTTTGCGCAACTGCGGCGCACCTATCCGCGCGCCAATATCCACATTCTGCAACTCAAAAAAAATCAGGAAGTATCCAAACTTCTGCAACTGACAGATGCGCAATTGATGCACAGCCTGGACGACAGCTCCGGTGCATCGCTGATTGGCGACATCGTGCGCGTCAGCCTCAAAATGCGTGCCTTGAAACTCGATGCCGTCATCGACTGCGAGCTTTTCTCTCGGGTCAGTGCCTTGCTGTCCTTTACCACCGGTGCACGGGTGAGGGTGGGTTTCACGCCGCACACGCAAGAGGGGCTTTACCGGGGCAGCTTTATCAACCACGCCATTCCCTACAACCCCTACCAGCACATCAGCAAGCAATTTTTGTCACTGGTGGATGCGATGCAATCGGATGGCAGCATGCCCCGCAACAAGGCTGCGCCCATTCGGGACCTGCCGGTGCAGACCGAGTTGCGCGTGGCGTTTGGCGCTGCCGAGCTTTCGGCCTACCGGACCAAATTGGAAGCCGACCACCCGGTCGCGCGCAGCAAAAAACTGGTGCTGATGTATGCCGGCGGTGGCATCCTGCCCGAGCGCGCTTGGCCCTCGGCCCATTACGCCCGGGTAGCGCAGGGGTTGTGCGCGCGGGGCTACGCGGTGGGCCTGATCGGCCTGAAAGACGACGCCCAACTGGCGCAGGATTTGATGGCACAAATCAAGGCCGACGCGTGCCTGAACTTGACCGGCTACACGCGCAGCATTCGCGAACTGCTGATGCTCTTTCACGCGTCCGATTTGCTCATTACCAACGATGGTGGCCCGGGCCACTTTGCCACGCTGACGCCGATTCAGACCATGGTGTTTTTCGGGCCTGAGACCGGCAAACTTTATGGCCCCTTGGGAGACCGTAACAAGGTGCTTGAAAGTGGCATCGCCTGTTCACCCTGCCTGTCGGCCTACAACCATCGGCTGACTTTTTGTGATGGCGACAACCAGTGCCTCAAACGGATAGCACCCGATCCGGTACTGGCCGACGCGCTGGCGTTTTTGGGCGCGCCGTCCAGGACCGTCGCCGCATGACACCGGCGCTCAGCTTGCAACAGCGTGTTTTCGCCTGGGTCGAATGGCTCAAAACGTTTCGGTACATCAAGTTCGGACTGGTCGGTGCCAGTGGTACGGTGGTCAACCTGGTCGTCTTGCGACTGGGGCATGAGTATGTGTTCCAGTCCATCGAGGGCAACGGTGGAAAGCCTTACGCATCATTGGCCTTGGCGATCGCGGTGGCGACCCTCAACAATTTCACCTGGAACCGGCTCTGGACCTGGTCCGATCGGGTGCAGTCCGGCGACATGGATTTATCCGGAACCGCACCTTCCGGAACCCTGCAAAAACTCGCCGGGCAGTTAGGGAAGTACGCGATGGCTTCCTGGTTCGGCATTGCTTTGCAATACGGGCTGACGCTCTGGCTTGCGCATTGGCTGCACTACATGCTGGCCAATGTGATCGCCATCGTGGTGGCCAGCGTGAGCAACTACCTTGCCAACGACCGCTGGACCTTCCGCAAGCGCTGATTCATCAGCGCCACGCCGCAAGCGTGTTGACGGGGCGTGGATCGCCCTGTTGGTTGGCGCCGCAATGCTCTATCTGTTGGGTCTGGACAGCCCCTTTGCGCCGACCAACGGCGATGAAATGGTTTACCTGCACATCGCGCGCTTGACGGCCGCGTCGGGCCATTGGCTGCCGCTGGTGTCGGACCTTGCCAACATGCGCAACACCAAGCCGCCTTTGCTGATCTGGCAGGCCATGGTCGCCGGAGGCTGGGGCAATGCATGGCACCTGGCTGCGCTGCGCCTGCCCAGCGTGCTCTATACCTTCATGACGACCGGCTTTGTCGTCGCACTGACTTACCGCTTCAGTGAACGCTTGCGAACCGCTTGTCTGGCAGGTGTGATCTATCTCGCTTTTTTCTCGACGTTTCGCTACGGGCGGGTGTACCTGACATCAGCACCCGAGACATTCTGGCTGGCGCTGCCGATGTTTTGGTTACTGATGCGCCCGCGCGGGCAAACCAACCCCATTCTGTGGCACATGGTGGCTCTGATTGGCCGGTGTTTTGGCCTGGGATGCGCGTACAAATCATTCGCGCTGGTGGCCCCTGCGGCAGCGGCACTGTGGTGTGCAATGCTGGTGACCCACCCTGCATTGAACTGGCGGGTGGCGTTTGACAACAGCGTGCGACTTGCCGCGAGCACTTTGATCGCGCTGGGAATATTTGGCTTGTGGTTCATGTTCGATCCGGACCCCGGAGCAGTCTGGCAGGAGTTTGTGGTGGGGGAAAACGCCGCAAAAATGACCAGCGGTGGCGGCTATTGGCATGAGGCATTGCTTGGCGGGTCCTCGATGTGGATGCAACTGTTGGCCTACTTCGAGAATGCCGGCCTGCTGTGGTTCGTTGCGATGGGTGTCGCGTGGGCTGCAGTACGCGGTGGCCGGTCGGTGCGAGACGCCAAACCGGAGATCCGCGTGTTGCTGGTTTGGCTACTGGTGTGGCTGGCCGTGTTCACTCTGCCCAGCCAGCGTTCGGCGCGCTACGTGATACCAGCCATGCCGGCTTTGGCGATTCTGGCAGCGCTGCTGTGGGAGCGGATAGACAGGATCTGGTTCTGGCTCACCCTGCTGCTGCTGGCGCCGGTGCTCGTGATACTCGCGCGCATTGGTTGGGTGCTCAATGAAACCGACATAGGTTCACCATTCTGGTGTGCATTGGTGTTGTTCACATCTTTGTTCGGGCTCGTTGCCGTGCTCTGGGGATTACTGAACCAAGCCGCCCTGCGCAATGCCACGCTGGTGGCATGCCTGAGCGTGTATGCATGCTTTGGCGCGATGGTGGCGCCGCTGAACCAATCACCTGCCAATTACAGCGCCGAGGTTCAAACCCGACTCAAGGGCGCCCATGTCGCCGTGCCCAATGGCTTCAATGCGCAGTACGAGCGCTTTCACTTCCTGCTGCCCGGAAGTGCGCTCGAGCCTTACGATACCGATGGCCGCAACACCCATGCGCTCTACCCCGATTTACCCGCCGATGCACGTCTGGAAAAGTTGCTACAAGAGTTTGACGCCGTTGTCTGGGTACAGGAATCCGCGGGTGATAGTCAACCCGCATGCGCCCCCGCTTGCAAAGTTCTGGCCCAACGCTGGCACGTTAAAAGCCGCCACCAAAGCGGCGAAGTCACCCTGGCCAATCTCTGGTATCCGCAGCAGTGGCTGTTCAGGCGCGAATGGCTATTGCAGCGCGCACCTTGATGACGCCAGCGCCCTGCAAAACCAGCCACAGTATGGGGTCCAGAATGACGTCCCAGACATTGCCGGTAGGCAGTCTGGTCACAGCAAAAATACAGAGTGCCAGAGCAGGCAAGCCCAGCCAGCTTTTTTTCCACGCAAGCGAATACGACGGTTCCGTATGGGGCATCAAGACTGCAGCAAGCGCCGCCGCCAAAAGCAGCGCCAGCGCGAGCGGGCTAAAGCCAAACGCGTACCACTGCAGGGGCAACAGGGCCAAAGTGTCAAGCAGCAGCACGTAACCCAGCGCAATCGCGACAGCCAGATATGCGTTGTGGGCTCCACCAGCCGCAGAGTTATCTGGGTCGCGCGTCATCCACCAAACGCACAGCAGAACGCTGAGCACGCTCGGCGCACCAAAAGCCAATCCCAGCCAATAGGCACTGGACGCAGCACCTGGCAACAAG
>CAIOLZ010000441.1 GCA_903859265.1 uncultured beta proteobacterium | reverse complement strand
GCATTGTGCGCGCCACCGTCAAACAGGGTTGCTGCCAGCTGCGGTCCGACTGACCAGACCCGGTTCGGCAGGGAAATCCATTTCGCCAGGCTGCTGCTCTGATAACCGCCGGTGGCACCCAGCGTCAGTTCCGGGAACAGCGCAGCTTTGGTCACGCCGATCTGGGCGTTGGCCGCAGCGACTGATCTTTCCGAAGCAGCTACGTCGGGGCGGCGTTCCAGCAGGCCGGACGGCAATCCAACCGGTACGTCCGGCATGTCCGGCATGTAGGCGCGTTGCCCGATGTGGATTGCCGGGATTGAAAAGGCGCTGGCCGGTTTGCCGATCAGCGTCGCGATGGCGTGCTCATATTGTGCGCGCAGTATGCCTGCATCCAGTGCCTGGGCCTGAGTGCTCCTGAGTTGGGTTTCCGCCAGCAGCACGCTGTCAGTGCCAACGATGCCAGACTTAAACTGGTTTTGAGTCAGCTTCAGTGAGCGCTGGTATTCTTCGACGGTACGGTCGAGTAATTCTTTTTGTGCATCCAGTGTGCGCAGCTGGAAATAGCTCTGGGCCAGTTGTGACTGCATGGACAGGCGTATCGCCTGGACGTTGGCGAAGCTGGACAGCGCGGTGTTTTCCTGCACTTCCACGGCGTGCCGCACGCCGCCCCACAGATCGACTTCCCAGTTGGCGCTGACGCCCAGCGAATTGACGGTGTTGATCCCTGGTTGGGCAGACTTGCTGCGGGTGTGGCTGACATCACCGGTCAGACTGGGAAAATAGGCGGCTCTGGCGTTGTCGACCAGCGCGCTGGCAGCACGGTAATTGGCCTGGGCCTGGGCCAGACTCAGATTGGCGCCGGTTACCTGGTCGATGAGGGCATTCAGATTCGGATCGTTAAACAGGGTCCACCATTGCACCGGAATGGCCTGGTCCTGCGGCTGGGCCGGTTTCCAGTTTTCCTTGAAGCCGGCCGGCATTTCGGCCGCGCCCATGGCAGCAGGGCGCACATAATCCGGGCCCGCTGCGCAGCCGGCAAGGCTCAATGCTGCCAGTGCGATTGAATTGGACAGTATAAATTTTTTCAACTTCATGTTGGCAATCCTGTTTTGAATTATTGAGCTGCTGCAGGCGATGTAGCGCCAGCCTTGCGGGCATTTCTGCGCGCCTTGATGCGCTGGCCGAGCACGTGGAACCAGTCCATGTACAGATACACTACCGGTGTGGTAAACAAGGTAAGCATCTGGCTGAAAATCAGTCCGCCGATAATGGTCACCCCGAGCGGCTGGCGCAGTTCGGAGCCGGTGCCGGTGCCAAATGCCAGCGGAACGGCACCCAGCAGCGCCGCCATGGTGGTCATCATGATGGGGCGGAAGCGCTGCAGGCAGGCCTGTTTGATCGCATCAAACGAAGACAGGTTCTGGGTGCGCTGCGCCACCAGGGCAAAGTCGATCATCATGATGGCATTCTTCTTGACGATACCGATGAGCAGAATGATGCCGATGAAGGCCATCAGACTCAGTTCCATTTTTACCAGCAACAGGGCCAGCAGCGCGCCTACGCCGGCAGAAGGCAGGGTCGATAAAATCGTGATCGGATGAACCAGGCTTTCATACAGTATGCCCAGCACAATGTATATGGTCAGCAACGACGCCAGAATCAGGAAGGGCATGGATTTGAATGAATCCTGGAAGGTCTTGGCCGTGCCCTGGAAGCTGCCTTGTATTGTGGTTGGCATGCCGATTTTTGCGGTGGCGTCATCGATGGCAACGACTGCGTCACTCAGCACCACACCAGGCGCCAGATTGAATGAAATGGTGATGGCCGGAAACTGCCCCTGATGATTCACGACAAGCGTCGTGGTTTTGGTATCGAAGCGCGCAAACGCCGACAGTGGCACCAGTTCGCCGCTGGCAGAACTGACGAATATATTGTTCAGGGTTTCCGGACGCTGCCAGTATTCCGGGGACAGTTCCATCACGACATGATACTGGTTGCGTGCCTCATAGATGATCGAAACCTGGCGCTGGCCAAACGCGTCGTACAGGGTGTTGTCGATCTGTTGCTGGGTCAGTCCCAGCCGCAGGGCGGTGGCCCGGTCTATCGTCAGCGAAGCCTGCAGACCTTTGTCTTGCTGGCTGGAGTTGACGTCGGCCAGTTGCGGTACCTGTTGCAGTGCGCGCAGAACCCTGGGGCCCCACTTGTCCAGGTCTTCCAGACTGTCGCCCTGCAGGGTGTACTGATACAGGGCATTGCCCGAGCGTCCCCCCACGCGGATATCCTGGCGCGCCTGCAGAAACAGCGAAGCGCCCGGCACGGTCGCAAGTTTTCCGCGCAAGCGGT
>CAIOLZ010000440.1 GCA_903859265.1 uncultured beta proteobacterium | reverse complement strand
GGGAGACATTTGCGACGGCAATGAGAAGCGGCGCACCCTGCTGGAGGTGGCCAGCCTGCTCGGCATAGCACCATCGCAAGTGATTGCCGTGGGAGATGGTGCCAACGATTTGCCCATGATGGGCGTCGCGGGGCTGTCAGTGGCCTACCACGCCAAGCCTGCGGTGCGGGAACAGGCCATGGTGGCCATTAACGAAGGCGGTCTGGACCGGCTTCTTGAAATCACGCTTGTGTAGCGATCCGGCGTAGCGCCTCTTCGAACACCTCGGGTGGCTGACCACCCGAAATCAGGTGCCGCTCGTTAATGATGATTGCCGGCACGGAGTGGATGCCGTTGCGCAAATAAAACTGCTCCTGCGCACGAACCTCTTGGGCAAATTCATCGCTCTCCAGAATGGCCCGCGCCCGTGCCACATCCAGACCGACTGACGCGGCAACCCTGACCAGCAAGTCGGTATCACTCGGGTTCTCACCGTCCGTGAAATAGGCCTTGAACAGTGCCTCTTTAAGCGCTCGCTGACGCCCCTCCAGATGCGCCCAGTGCAGCAATCGGTGGGCATTGAAGGTGTTGTAGATGCGGCCCCGTTTGTCCATGTTGAAGGTAAAGCCAAGTGCCTCGCCACGCGCCCGGATATTTTCACGCGCCTGGGCTGCCTGCTCGGGGGTCGCGCCGTATTTGTGATTGAGGTGTTCTGTGATGTCTTCGCCCTGCTTCGCCATGTCCGGGTTCAGTTCAAACGGCTGAAAAGCGAGGATGGCATCCACTTCACCATCGAGTTGCGTCAGCGCAGTTTGCAGCGACTGCAAACCAATGACGCACCAAGGGCAGGACACATCCGATACAAAATCGATACGAATCTGCTTTTTCATACAACGCTCACTTGAACAAGCCTTTGACGGCATTGACTGCCGCTTTGGCTCCGTGTTTGATTCCATTGACCACTTCGCCCGCTGGTGAGGACGTCACGTGCGGGGCGACGCTGTGTTTGATTGCGTTCACCACCTGCCCGGCTATCTCTGCGGGCGTCGCACCACCAGACTTTTCACCCAATGCCTGCAGGTGGATGTCCGCAATAGGTACTGTCAGCGCGCGGCCATCAAGCACCGCAGCGCTCACATCGGCTTTGGCACCCTGAATGTACAAGTGGTCGATGATGAGCTTTTTCTGCGTCTGCGGCTTCTGGGCGGACTTGTCGGTGGCATTGGCCTGGAGTGCGATGTAGCTCTGTACATTGCGCTCGATCACTTCCAGATTGCTGCCGCCATCACCGCGTTCATAAGTCACATGCGGTTGCACAATGCGTAATTCCTGAATGCGCACGACATCGGCGGTCAGGGTGCCAACGTCAAGTCGCAGGCTGATCTCACCGAGCGCCATCACCCGCGGTGTTTTGAACCCCGGCGGGTTGCCCAGTTCCAGACCGCTGAGTATGGCCGTGCCGCTGGCGGGCTCGATATGGACGCTGCGCAACTTGACCGGCACACCCGTGATGCGCGGGCCGTAGTCGCGAATCGCATTGGCCACCATTGCATCTTTTGACTGGTACAGCCACCATGCGCCTCCTCCAAGCAATGCCAATAGCAGCAGCAAAACCGGCACGAACAGCTTTTTCATCAGACCTCTCACCTGCAACGCCTATTCACGCCCGCAGCGCGGCACCCAATCGGGCGATACCCTCTTCGATTTTGGCCACATCGGCGGTGGCAAAACTCAGCCGCAGGGTGGCATTGTCGGGGTCTGTTGCATAAAACGGCGCTCCCGGGACAAAGGCCACGCCCTGGGCGATTGCGCGACGCGCCAGTTCAGCGCCATCCTGCAGGGCACCTTGCGCGCCGGTCAGTCGAGCCCACACAAACAGCCCGCCTTGCGGTTGTACGAAATCAATCGCCGCACCTAAATGGGTCCGCAAGGCATTGCACATCGCCCTAGCGCGTTGACCATACACCTCTCGCACATGCGCCAGCGTTGCCGGCATGCGACCCGCCTGCAGGTAGCGGGCGGCCGTAGCCTGGGCAAACGTGCTGGTGTGTGCATCGCTGAACTGCTTGCACATCGTCGAGCGCGCCAACAATTCCGGCGGCGCAACCATCCACCCGATCCGCAAACCGGGACTCAGCACCTTGCTGAGGCTTCCACAATGCACCAGCCAGTCGCGGCTGCCGGGCACCTGCGCGCTGAGCGCGAGCATGCTCGGCGGTGGCGCGTCGCCAAAATACAGATCACCGTAAGGGTCGTCCTCAACCACCAGCGTCTGGTATTTCACGGCAAGCTCCAGAACCTTTTTTCTACGCTCCAGGCTCAGCATCGCACCGCTCGGATTGCCAAACGTGGGGATCAGATACACCAGCTTGGGGCGATGCTCGGCAATCAGTGCTTCGAGTTGCGCGGTCTGCACACCGTGGGCATCGACCGGCGCTGTGATCAGATGCGCGCCATACAAACGGAAGCACTGAATCGTGGCCAAAAAGGTCGGCCCCTCCACGATCACTTTATCGCCCGGGTTGATCATGGTTTTGCCCAGCAAATCCAGCGCCTGCTGGCTACCGGTGGTGACGATCAGCTGCTCGGGCGCAAGGTCTTGCG
>CAIOLZ010000439.1 GCA_903859265.1 uncultured beta proteobacterium | reverse complement strand
CTGGCGCGCCATCTCCATGTCGGTGGCGTTTTTCGGAAAACTCACCGCGACATAGTCGGCCTGAAAACTCATGGCGGTGCGAATGTCCTCCATGTCTTTGCCGGTCAGGGCAGGCGCCGTCAATCCACCCCCCTGTTTGTTGATGCCCTTGTTGTTGGAGAGTTCGCCGCCCAGGTTGACCGTGGTGTGCACCGCGTCGTCGCGCACCGCGTCCACCGTAATGACGATCAGGCCGTCATTGAGCAACAGCACATCGCCAGCTTTGACTTCCTGCGGCAAAGCCTTGTAGTCCAGCCCCACAGCGTCGATATCGCCCAGTTCGGTGCGACGCGCATCAAGCACAAATTTTTGCCCCTGCTGCAATAAAACCTTGCCTTCGGCAAACTTGCCAACGCGGATTTTTGGTCCCTGCAAGTCGGCCATGATGGCGACTTCGCGTCCTGCACGCTGGGCCGCTTCACGCACCAGGCGGGCGCGATCGATATGGTCCTGGGCCTTGCCGTGGCTGAAGTTCAGGCGCACAACGTTGACGCCCGCGCGGATCATTTGCTCGAGCAGCGCCGGATCGCTGGAAGCGGGTCCAAGGGTGGCAACAATTTTCGTGGCGCGGCGGGGCATGGGTTTGTCTCCGGGTAGTTATCAGACGATTTTCACATGGATAAGCCTCTCAAACAGTTACAAACGAGCGTCAACCGTTACGATGTGCCCTTGGCAGTCTTGGCGAAGCTCACACCGAAAACCTGTTTTCATCCACTGTTTCATGCCGCAAACCGACCCATCAGCGCCTGCCAGCCCATCACCAGCGCAAGCCATGCCACTCGGCGCCATGAAAGACAAACAGTCGATCCTCGATGCCATGGAAGAACACACCATGGTGTCGATCACCGACCTGTCGGGAACCATAGGCTACGCGAACACGCTGTTCGCGCGCACCAGTGGCTATTCCATGGAAGAACTTGTGGGCAGCAACCACCGCATCGTTCAATCGGACCAACAAGACACGGGGTTCTGGGAGACAGTTTGGCAAACCATTGCATCGGGCAACACCTGGCGCGGCACCCTGTGCAACCGCGCCAAAGATGGCAGACCGTATTGGGTTGATGCGGTCATTGCGCCAGTTTTTGACGGCGCGGGAAACATCGAAAAATATCTGTCAATGCAGACCGATGTCACAGCGCGGCATCAGGCGCAATTGCAGCTCAACAATGAATTGGCAGACCTCAAAGCCATCCTGCAAGGCACCCATGCCGGCACATGGGAATGGGAGGTACCCACCGGGGTGACCATCATCAATGCGCGCTGGGCAGACATCATCGGCTACAGCCAGGCCCAACTGAGTCCGGTCACCGTTGAAACATGGCGCAGGCTTTGTCATCCGGATGATCTGGAAGCCACAAACGCCCTGATGGCGCGCCACTTCGCCGGGGAAATCGACTACTTTGAACGCGAATTCCGCATGCGCCACCGTGCCGGACATTGGGTCTGGGTGCAATCACGTGGCAAGGTCAGTTCCTGGGTCGCACCCGGCCAGCCGCGCTGGGTCTCAGGCATTCATCTTGATGTTTCGGCGCAAAAGTTGCTGCAAAACGAACTGGCCCAGAACAACCGTCTGCTAGAGAGCATCTTGGCCCATATTCCGGTGGGCTTGGGCGTGTTTGGGCGCGACCTCAAACTGGTGTCTAAAAACCAAAAATTCAACGAATTGCTCGATCTGCCCGATTGGCTGTTCGAGCGCCCGGATCTCACTTTCGAGAGCCTGCTGCAGTTCAACGCAGCGCGCGGCGAGTACGGCACGGGCGACGACGTGCAGGCAAAAGTTCACAGCATGCTGCGCCAAATCCGGCAAGGGGCGCAGTACCAATCCGAACAGGTCCGGCCCAACGGCATGGTGCTGGAGGTGCGAAGCGCGCCCATGCCGGGCGGGGGCTTCATCACCACGCACGCAGACATCTCCGAACGCCGTCAGGCCGAGGCAGAAATTGCAGCCACCAAAAATATGCTGCAGTCCGTGCTCGATTCAGCGTCGGAGGTCGGGGTCATCACCATCGACATGAGCGGAACCATCACGCTGTTCAACAAAGGTGCCGAGCGCTTGCTGGGTTATGACGCAGCGCAAGTGATCGGGCGCTGCACACCCGAAATATTTTTTGATGCAGCCGAAATTGAGGCGCGGAATTCCTCCATGTCGGCACTTCTGGGACGACCGTTTGGCGGATTGCAATGCCTGGTGGACGAACACGTTTTGGGCAAACGCAACGAGTGGACGTATGTGCACCG
>CAIOLZ010000438.1 GCA_903859265.1 uncultured beta proteobacterium | reverse complement strand
TGTACGCGTGCCCAACCCGTGGGTCCGCCGCCAAAGTGGGACCATGCAATGTCGGCGAGCTGGTCGGTTTCGACGTAGCGGCTGCCCAGCAGATACACCAGGGTGGATTCCGGCAGGTTTTCCACATTGACTTGCATGGCACCGAAGGCGACGGCATCGGGCACCCCGTTGTCCTTGACCACTGCATCGGTGCGCAGCGTGAACAATCCTGGCGGCGCGACAAGGCGGCTGCACCAGTTGCCAAACAAATCCCGGTAGGCCGCTACCGGTACCGCCGGTTGCGTAATGAGATGGTCCGGATAGACCAAATCCCCCGAGCGCGAATAGTGGATATTCAGGGCCAGAATCATTGGTGTCGGCGCCGGGCATTCGTATGCCATTTCGAATCCGACCCGAATCTGCAAACCACCGGAGGGCGTGTTCAAGGGTTGGCTGCCCGGGTGGCCTTGGAATTGCTCAGAGGTGTTCATGGCACAGGGGGAGGTTCCCTGCGCCGGTTAGAGGTCTAGCCAGTCAGCAGATCAGACCTCAGGTTACAGACCAGTGTAGGCGCCAACGCTCCACCCCGGTTGCCTATTTTCATTCGTAGGTGTAAACGCCGCGGCCGGTCTTGCGGCCCAATCGACCCGCGGCGACCATCTCCTTGAGCAAAGGACACGCCCGGTACTTGCTGTCGCCAAATTCGTTCAAATACACGTCCATCACCGCCAGGCAGACGTCCAGACCCACCATGTCCGCCAGGGCCAGCGGCCCGATGGGTTGGTTGCAGCCCAACTTCATTCCGGCGTCGATGTCTTCGGCGGTCGCCAATCCTTCCGACAGGACAAAAAATGCCTCATTGATCATGGGCACCAAAATGCGGTTGACCACGAATCCGGGTGCATTTTTGACCGTGATGGGCGACTTTCCGAGCGCCTGTGCCATTTCGAGCACGGCCTGGTGGGTGGCGTCGCTGGTCTGCAGCCCGCGGATGATTTCAACCAGGGCCATCATCGGAACCGGATTGAAAAAGTGCATGCCGATGAAGCGATCCGAACGGCTCGTTACGGCGGCCAATTTGGTAATGGAGATGGATGAGGTGTTGGATGCGATGATCACTTCGGGCGCCACCAGTTTGTCCACTTGGCCAATGATTTTGACTTTGAGGTCGAAGTTTTCGGTCGCGGCTTCGATCACCAGTTGGACCGACTTGAGTGCCTCGTATTGCGTGCTCACCTGAATGCGGGCCAGGGCTGCGTCACGTTCAGCAGCCGTCAACTTTTCTTTTTTGATCAGGCGTTCCAGGCTACCGGAAATGGTTGCCAAACCCTTGCTGACGGCCGCATCCGAAATATCAACCATCACCACCGGAATTCCCGATACGGCGCAGGCCTGCGCGATGCCGTTGCCCATGGTTCCGGCACCGATGATGCCAACGCTTTCAATCTTCATGATCAGGATCTTTCCGCAGTGAGGTCAAATCCGCAATCATAGGGGCATGCAGGGCCTCACTTGCCCCAGCGCAACACGAGCGGGTCCAGTCGTTTGGCAGTCTCCAGCAGACCGGTGCGTACATCGGGGTGCATCGGCGCAAAGGGGTGACGCGGGGCCTCGCAGTGGATGATTCCGCCGGCTTTCATGAGCGCCTTGGCCGTCAGAATTCCACCTTGCCGGTTCTCATAATTGATCAGTGGCAGCCACTTGCCATAAGCGACGGTTGCGGCCTCCGGGTCGCCCAAAGCCCAGGCATCCATGATTTGCCGGATGCCGTCGGGATACGCGCCCCCGGTCATGGCACCGGTCGCACCCGCATGCAAATCGGGCAGCAGCGTAATCGCCTCTTCGCCGTCCCACGGCCCTTCAATGGCCTGCCCGCCAAGCCGAATCAGTTCGCGCAGCTTGGAAGCGGCACCCGTAGTTTCAATTTTGAAGTAGGCGAGGTTTTTGATTT
>CAIOLZ010000437.1 GCA_903859265.1 uncultured beta proteobacterium | reverse complement strand
TTGCCCGTGGGCTGGCCAAGCGCCGCGTCAACCAGGGGAAGGAGTAAGTGCTCCCGGTCAAACGCGCCGAGTTGCAGTTTTGCCTGATCCATTTCAGTGGCCTGCCAGAATGCCGCTATCGCGCGCTCAAGGTCAGCCGCTGCTCGGCGCAACAACCGCGACTTCCAGACAATGACCACCCAACTTGCCACCGACATGGACAACAGAACCGTGGCCACGGCGGCGCTGACCATATCGCCGCGCCCCGCCATTTCCAGTGGGTTCACTTCAGGCCCAGGACGTCAAACATGTCAAACAGACCGGCACGCTGGCTCGCCAAAAAACGAACTGCCCGCAAGCTGCCTTGTGCATAGGTCGCACGGCTAGACGATTTGTGCGAAATTTCGATACGCTCACCAATGCCGGCAAACAGCACGGTGTGGTCACCCACAATATCGCCCCCGCGAATCGTGGCAAAACCGATGCTTGAAGGATCCCGCTCGCCGGTCACGCCCTCACGGGCATAAACAGCACAATCCTTGAGATCGCGGCCCATTGCCGACGCAATGACCTCTCCCATCTTCAAAGCCGTGCCTGACGGTGCATCGACCTTGTGACGATGGTGGGCTTCAACGATTTCAATGTCATAGCCGTTCGAAAGCGCCTTGGCGGCCATCTCGAGCAACTTCATGGTCACATTGACGCCCACGCTCATATTGGGCGCCATCATGATGGCGATGTCCTTGGACGCAGCGGCAATTTCCAGTTTCTGGGCATCTGAAAACCCGGTGGTTCCGATCACCATGGCCAGCCCCATTTCGCGGCAAACAGCCAGGTGCGCCATCGTGCCTTCGGGGCGCGTGAAGTCGATCAATACCTGGCTATTTTGCAAGCCTGAACGCAAATCCGAATTGATCAGAACACCCGTCGGCTGGCCGGAAAAGCTGCCTGCGTCCCGCCCGATGGCCGGACTTGCAAACTGGTCCAGCGCGCCGGTCAACTGGCAATCATCGGCGGCCCGAACCGCATCCACCAACATTTGCCCCATCCTGCCGGAAGCCCCGGCCACCGCGATTCTGTGCATCATGAGTCCCCGTTTCAGGCGTTGGTGAATGCTATTTGCGGGCCGGTTCAAGCGGCGGATAGCTGTCAGCTGCGGCAACAGGCGGCACCTCCAGTGCAACCGGTTTGGGCAAGGGAAAGTTTTTCAGGCTCGCGTCGGAAGCTTCCATGGGCGGCAAGTCCGAGATCTTTGCCACCGACTTCAGGGTGGCCACAAATTCGGCCTCACTGGGCAATTCGTCGGCTTCAATGCGGGACAGCGAATCACCATTGAAAAATACAGCCACACGGCGCATTTGCGGCTCGACCCCCTGGCGCTGCAAGGTAAAAACATAATCCCAGCGATCGGCATGGAACACGCTCGTGAGCAGTGGTGTCCCCAAAATGTCTTTGACGGCGGTCTTGGGCATACCCACCTTGATGGCGGCAACCTGCTCGCGCGTCACCACATTGCCTTGCACCTTGTCTATCTTGTAGGGTGACAACATGGACGCAATGCCGGTCTGCGCGGAGAAGCTGCTGCAGGCGGCCAATCCGAGACACGCCAAGCCAATCAGCGCGGGGGCGAAACGAAATCGCGGGGAGTCAAACATGGGCAAGGACACGAACGATATGATCGGGGGATTGTAGCGGCTGGGGGTATCCTCCCTGCCCGCACCCGTAGCCGGAAAACAGACATGAGCAACGCCGAAGAACTCAAAAGCACCGGCCTCAAAGCCACCATTCCGCGGTTGAAAATCCTCGAAGTATTTCAGCGCGGAGCGCAACGGCACATGACCGCCGAGGACGTCTTTCGCCATTTGCTGGAAGAGCGATCGGACGTGAGCCTTGCCACGGTGTACCGGGTGCTAACCCAGTTTGAACAGGCCGCCATTTTGAGCCGCAGCCATTTTGAAAGTGGCAAAGCGGTTTACGAACTCAATGAGGGCCAGCACCATGACCATCTGGTATGCCTGGACTGTGGCATCGTGGAAGAGTTCTATGACGCACAAATCGAGCAACTCCAGCATGCGGTTGCCGAAGCCAAGGGCTTTCGCATTGCCGACCACGCCCTGAGCCTGTATGCAACCTGCAGCAAAACGAACTGTCCGAATCGCCCTGCCAGTTAGGCAAAACCGCAGGGTGCGTTAGCTGCCTTGTGACATCGCCTTGCGGTGACGCTCGACGAACTCCTGGTAAGTGTCGATGCCACGCAACTGCAAAATGGTATTGCGCACCGCGGCCTCCACCAATACCGCAATATTGCGTCCCGCGACCACCTGAATCACCACTTTGCGAACCGGTACGCCTAATACATCCTGCGTCAAAGGCTCGTAAGGAATGCGTTCGTAT
The DNA here is from genome assembly GCA_903859265.1 of uncultured beta proteobacterium. Classification (GTDB taxonomy): domain Bacteria; phylum Pseudomonadota; class Gammaproteobacteria; order Burkholderiales; family Burkholderiaceae_C; genus Allorhodoferax. Next base: position 6,053 of record CAIOLZ010000437.1, on the reverse strand, counting down.
TCGCGCTCAAGCGTTTCACGGCGCACCAAATGCACGATCAGCTTGAGCCGCATCCGCCGGCGCACAGCAGTCTCGCCAAAAATGGCGCGTATATCGAGCAGCCCGATGCCGCGTACTTCCAGAAGGTTTTGCAGCAACTCCGGGCAACGTCCCTCGATGGTGGTCTGGTTGATACGGTACAAATCGACCGCGTCATCGGCTACCAGACCATTGCCACGCGATATCAGTTCCAGCCCGAGCTCACTCTTGCCCAAGCCGGACTCGCCGGTGATCAGCACGCCGAGCCCCAGGATGTCCATAAAAACGCCGTGCATCGACAGGCGATCGGCAAAATGCTTGGACAGATACGCCCGCAGCACATCAATTACGAATGCCGACGACTCCTTGGTCGCAAACATCGGGATCTGAGCCCGCTCGCACATCGCCAGAAGCCCGGCTGGTGCAACCTGCCCATCCGCCAGTACCAGTACCGGCGGCTCGAGCGTCACGATGCGGGAAATCCGCCGCGCGCAATCTTCCGGTGTCGCGTTGGTGATGTAGGCGACCTCACGCTCACCCAAAATTTGCACCCGGTACGGGTGGATGTAATTGAGGTAACCCACCAGATCGGCGCCTGATCGCGCGGCGCGCACTGCGACTTCATCAAATCGCCGCTCGGAGGCGCCCAGGCCCGCCACCCATTCCCACTTTAACGGGCCACGGAACTCTTCAAACAGGACGTCAGCACTGACAACGTTGGGTTTCACAAAATGCCGGAATCAGGCCGGTTTCAATCAGGCAGCGCGTGCGGACTGCCAGCCGGAAATCAGCGTGTGCAACTGCTCAGAGTCCGTGGTTTGCGTGAGCTGTTCGCGCAGCGGTGCATCACTGAGCAACTCCGCAATTTCAGAAAGAATTTCAAGGTGTTTTTGCGTTGCAGCTTCCGGCACCAACAAAAAAATCAGAAGCCGGACGGCCTCATCGTCTGGTGCATCAAAGCCAATGGGTTGCATCAATTGGAACACCGCTGCCAAAGGGGCTTTGAGCCCTTTGATGCGCCCGTGGGGAATTGCAACGCCGTGGCCCAATCCGGTTGAGCCCAGCCGCTCGCGGGAAAACAGACTGTCGGTTACCAAGGCACGGCTGAGGCCATAGGCATTTTCAAACAGCAGGCCCGCCTCCTCAAAAGCGCGTTTCTTGCTGGTGACGTCAACCTGCGCAATGACTTGGGCAGCCGGAAGAATGGTGGCGAGTCGGTTCATGGTTCGGGGCGATTATGCCCACAAAAAACCGCCCTGTCAGAGGCGGTTTGAAAGGAGCTTTTCAGACACTTTTCAGTTTATGACTCACATGATGCGTTTTGGTGCATCGTGGTGGTGGTTCTGCAACCGGTCCTTGTGGCGCACCACCTGCCGGTCAAGCTTGTCCACCAGTTCGTCAACAGCCGCATAAAGATCCTCGTGTGCGCTTTCGGCGAACATATCACTGCCTTTGACGTGAATGTTGCACTCGGCACGCTGCCTTCGCTCTTTTTCCTTCTGCTTTTCAACGGACAAAAGCACCTTGACGTCCACCACTTGATCGAAATGTCGCATGATCCGGTCCAGTTTGTGGGTCACATAAGTGCGCAATGCAGGAGTGACTTCAAGGTGATGACCGCTGATCGTCAAATTCATAAATAACCTCCGATAGGTCTCAAGGTTGCGAAAAACGCCTCAAACATCTGAGGCACACGGGAACGGAAAAACACTGTGGGCTCTTTCGTTTGAACCACTATGCGCCCTCTAAAAACGCTTTGCAACGTTTATTTTTGACGCGCCGCAACAAAACCAGGTGCCCGAAACTCAGGCGAGTTCTCCGGCGGGGACACCCGTCATCGCGCCCTTGTGAAGGTTCAATTTTTTTGCCAGATAAATGGCCATCAGGCTGGCCAGCGATCCCACCACTGCCGCCATCCAGTAGTTTTGCACCAGTCCGTTGACATCGCGGCTGATCAAATGCCCGCCCACCAACGCTGCGAGGCCCATGGCGGCAGACTGTACGGCAGAGTTCAGCGTCATGAAAGTGCCCCGCATGGACGGATTACCGGCAGAGGTCAGGATCGCCATGCCGGGAATCATGCGTCCGCTCATACAAATAAAAAACAGCGTGGACACCGGCAACACGGCCGCCACGGGTAAGGCCGGGAGCAGCGTGATGGCAATCATCGGAAAGACCACGGCGATTGCCATCAGCCGGAAGGTTTCGAACTTCCCCCGGCTGTCGGCGACGCGACCAATCCAGCGTGCGCTCAGAAGCGTTGCCACCCCGCCCGCCAGATAAATCGATGGAATTTGCTGGGGCGGTATGCCGACATTGGTTTGCATATAAATGGTGATGTAGGGAATCACGGTAAACCCCGCAAACATCAGAAATGCCGAGAACAAAAACGCACGCTGGTGGTTTTTGTCAGCCAGCGTTTCACGGATGCGCCCCCAGGCCGAGGCTGGCGCATGCATTTTCAAATGGGCATTGAGCGCGGGCATGGTCAGGGCCGCAAACAAAGCCAGTAGCGCGCACATCAAGGCAATGCCGATAAATGGCGTGTGCCAGCCGAAATGCGCAGCCATGAAAAGACCCAAAGGCACGCCGGCCACCGTGGAAACGGAAAACGAGGTCATCACAATCCCCATTGCGCGCCCCCGGCGCTCAAACGGAATGACGTCACCCACAATGGTCTGAGACAAAGAGGAGAGCACACCACCAAATACGCCTGCCGCCACCCGCGCCAGCATCAAAGCGCGATACCCTGGCGCCAGTCCGCATGCCAGGGTGGACAAGGCAAACAAGCCGTACAACACGAGCAGCAGACGCTTGCGGTCAAACCGGTCGATATACGAGGAGGCGAGCAGGCCTGAGAGCCCTCCGGCCAACGTGTAGGCCGACACCAACAGACCGAACTGCGCGTCAGTAATCGCGAACAGATGCGTGAACTGGGGCCCCAGCGGCATCATGATCATGAAGTCCAGTATGTTGGTGAACTGGATGCCCGCCAGCGTTATGAGAAGCCAGAGTTCTCTGCGGGGCGTCAGGGATTGGGGAGGGATTTGCGTCACAAAAAGGCCCGGGAGTTGGTCGGCTGTTGGTCCATGGAAATCAATCGCAAAGCGCCTTGGCGCAAAATGCACTGGCTTTTAAGGTGGGCGCGAATCATAGCGCTGCGCCATCCGATGCGCTTTCGAACACCCAATCTACCCCCATTTATTGCCCAATGGCTTCCAATCTAAAAAGCGTTATGCGCCAACCCGCTGGCACCCACATCACCCGCGCTGAAATCGCAAGCTTTGTGATCGCCGCCTCGGTTTGCGTCCTGGTGCTGGCTTACGGGCTTTTGCCAGGTCTGCTTGCGGTGTGCATCGGCTACTTGATGGCGCAGGGATTAAGCACGCAAACCCGCATCGCGCGGCTGCGGCTAAACCGCTCGCTGGCTGCAGGCGTGGTGATCGTGCTGCCAGTCTTGCTGGTGCTTCTGTTGCTGGTCAACGCGCAGGGCATGGCCTTCGGCCTTCTGGCGCAATACCAGGCAATCTTGCGGCATATGGCCCAGACCATTCTGGAGATCCGGCAGAAATTGCCACCCGATCTTGCCGCCTTTGTACCGGACGAGCTGATTGCCGCCCAAAAATGGCTGGCCGACTATTTGCAGTCGCGCGCCTACGCACTTACTGGATTTGGCACCGCCGGATTGCGCGGTGCGATTCTGGTGTACGTCGGCCTGATCGTCGGCGCTTTAATCGTCGGCACGGCATCGGCGCAGAGTGAAGCCCCCCTGCGCGCCTCCCTTGTGCGGCGTGGTAGACACTTCATCACTGCGTTCCGGCAAATCGTGCTGGCGCAAATTTGGATCGCCGGATTCAACGCGCTTTGCACGGCCATGTTCCTGCTGATTGCCTTGCCGCTGGCGGGCGTCAACATGCCGTACACCAGCTCCCTGATCGCGCTTACTTTTGTTGGCGGGCTTATTCCCATCGTCGGCAATCTCCTGTGCAACAGCGTCATGACAGTTCTGGGTGTCTCCATATCACCGATGGTGGGCCTGGCATGTCTGCTCTTTCTGATTGCGATCCACAAATTCGAATACTTCATCAATGCCAAAATCGTCGGCAAGCGCACCGACACCGCAGCCTGGGAAATTCTGGTGGTGATGATTGCCGGGGAAGCGATTTTTGGCGTGCCCGGCCTGGTGGCTGCGCCACTGTATTACGCTTACACCAAGACGGAGCTTTACGTTACCCGGCTGATCTAGAACCCGGAAGGTCAGGAACGCAGCCACTCCCGAACAATGGCCTGCGCGTAATCACTGGCAACCGTGTCAATGAATTGTGCGAAGTCAACGTGAGAATTGTCATCCGCGCGGTCTGAAATTGTCCGCACCGCAACGAACGGAATCCCATAATCCGCGCAAGTCTGGGCGACGGCCGCACCTTCCATCTCAACTGCCAGAGGTCTATGCCCGGACCGGGCCATTGACGCTACCATCGCACTGACCTCCTGTGCCCCGTTGACAAACCGGTCACCGCTGGCGATCAGACCCTTGTGCAATTGAATGGCCTGCCCCGCGTAAGTCCGCGCCGCCAGGGCGGTTGAGCAACTGGCATGCAAGGCCGCCAGCCACTGCGGATCCGCCGGAAAAACCGTGGTTCCGGACAACGGCACTTCGTACCTCGGAAACAATGGAGACGCGTCCATGTCGTGCTGAATAAAGCCGCTGCCCAGCACCACATCACCAACCCGCACGTCCTGCGCGACACCGCCGGCGACCCCGGTAAACAACACCCCGCGCACGCCAAACCGCTCGATCAGCGCAGCCGCGGTGGTCGCTGCCGCGACCTTGCCGATACGCGCCAGCGCCAGCACCACCGGTTGTCCGAACAGCAGCCCGCTATGGAACTCGCGCCCCGCATGCCGCACGCTGGTGCGCCCTTGAAGCTGTTCGAGCAAACCGGCTTGCTCTTGCACCAAAGCACTCAGGATGGCAAGCGGCGCTTTCATTGCTTGGATAAACGCTATTTATCCCGCAATTCACGGCGCAAAATTTTTCCCACTGGCGTTTTAGGCAAATCGCCGCGGAACTCAATCAGTTTTGGTTGCTTGTAGCCGGTCAGGTTTTCCTTGCAAAACGCCCGCACGTCGGACTCGCTGAGATTGGGGTCTTTTTTGACGATGACCAGCTTCACGGCCTCACCGGTTTTTGCATCCACCACGCCCACGCAAGCGCATTCCATGACACCCGGCATTTGTCCCACCACATCTTCGAGTTCAGTCGGAAATACGTTGAAGCCATTGACCAAAATCATGTCCTTCTTCCGGTCAACAATTTTGAAGAAGCCGCGCTCGTCCATGACGCCGATATCGCCGGTCTTGAAGTAACCATCGGCGCCGATGGCTTTTGCCGTTTCCTCCGGCCTTTGCCAATAGCCGGCCATCACCTGGGGGCCCTTGATGGCGATTTCGCCCGATTGTCCAACGGCGACTTCCGCCCCATCGTCATCGATGAGCTTCATGTAAGTGCTCGGCAATGGCACGCCAATCGTGCCCGTGAATGCCGCGGAAGTGACCGGGTTACCCGAAGCACTCGGCGATGTCTCACTCAGACCGTAACCTTCGCATATCGGGCAGCCGGTTTTCTCAAACCAGAGCTTGGCGACGCCGCTCTGCACTGCCGTGCCGCCTCCGACAGAAACCTTCAGGTGGCTCCAGTCCACGGTATTGAAGTCAGGGTGATTAACCAGTCCATTGAACAAGGTGTTGACGGCAGGAAAGCTGTGGATTTTGTGCCTGGAAAGTTCTTTCAATACACCGGGAATGTCGCGCGGATTGGGAATAAGAAGCAGCTTGCCACCCGTGCGCATGGCAAGCATCATGCAAACCGTGAACGCGAAAATATGGTACAGGGGCAGCGCACACACGGCAGTGGGCTGTGCGCCGTCGGTAATGCGCTGCATGGCCGGGCCGTTCCACGCTTCGCTTTGCAAGACATTGGCAATCAGATTGCGGTGTAACAGCACTGCACCCTTGGACACGCCGGTCGTTCC
>CAIOLZ010000436.1 GCA_903859265.1 uncultured beta proteobacterium | reverse complement strand
CTCAGGCGCGTTGCGCCGGTATTGGCCCGATGGTTCGCTCGATCGGGTTGTTGCCCTGCCCTTTTCCAACCCCACAAAACCTGCGTTTGGTGGCCCGGATATGGGCACGATCTATGTCACTTCGACCCGGATGGCAATCAATCCCGCTGCACCGGGCTTCGCCGAGAACGGCGACATCTTTGCCCTACGACCCGGTGAACGGGGCATTGCGGATACGCCCTTCGCGGGCGATTGAGGCGGAGCGCCCTGACACTGCCAAAACAATTTCGGGCCTCACCGTCGCCGATGAGGCCCGAAATTGTTACGTTTCCATTTGGCCGCGCAACGCCGCTGGCGGTGTTCGACGACGGCGCCGCCGGTCAGAACTTGAAATTGACATCCACACCAAAGGTGCGTGCCGGCTGAAATTCGGTCACACCAAGGAAACCGAAGATGTCGGGAAACACAGATTCCTTGGCATCGGTGAGGTTCTTTGCCCACAGCGCAATCGCAACTTCACCACCCGGCAGCTTGACGTGGTCAAGCGATAGCCTGGCATTGACCAGCCAGGTCGCTGGCGAATACGTGAGTGCGGCATACTGCGGCATCTGCTGATAAACCAGGAACGGGTCGGTCAGTTCCTTGTCGCGCCACGAGGCATCGATCCTGAACGTCATCGTGGCGTCGCCAAAAATGGGCTGCGTGTCATATTCGGCAGAGAGATTGCTGGTCCATTTGGGCTGCAAGGTGGGGAAGAAGTTGGCCAGCGTCGCCGGGTGGAACGTCCCCGTGGAGTCCGACGCACCCTGCCCGGAGAGCGGGTTTTGATATTTGTTCTTCACATCGGTGTAACCGAGCGAGGAGCCAAGCGTGAGGCCGGCCATTGGCACAAGGGTCGATTCAAATTCAAAGCCTTTGGCGCGGACATTGCCCTGATCGACAACCACTAGGCCGAGTTCGGGATGCCCAACGTTGATCCCGGCGGAGGCGGCCTGAATGTGGCGATAGAGAACGCTGTAAACTGACAGGTTGGCCCGCAACTTGTGATCAAACCATTCACTCTTGATACCGGCTTCAACCGAGTCCGCGAATTCCGGTTCGAAGACGACTGTTCCGGCACGGCCGCCCGAAACGTTGGAATGCGAAAACTTGCCGTAAAGCAGGATGTCGCGCTCCGGCTTGTAATTCAGTCCCGCAGTGTAAGACGGTAATGTCTGATTATACTCCGGAAAAATAACGGTATTCGCCCCATAGAAGGCACCGGTTTTCTTGTCGTTGGTTTCACGTACGCCTGCGACGAGATCAAGTTGCGACGTAACGTGTACTTCCGCCTGCGCATAGGCAGCCAGAGATTGCGCGGAGTTGAAGGCTTCGTTGCTGGTCGGATTGAGCAAGCCGATGTTACCAAAGGCCACGGGGGTAAGCACCACGTCGTTAGGCATTCCGGGCCTGCCGCCGTTGGTGGTGGTAAGGTGGAAGTACAACAGCCCGGCCGTCAAGGTGAGGGCCTTTGAGTTGTAGTTGACCTGGACTTCGTCGCTCCACTGCTTCGCCGTTTGCACTTGCTCGATGCCATACAAGACGATCGGCGATCCGACCAAGGCCGCCGGAAAGCCGAACGCCTGAGAAAGTGCCGGCGTAACAACCAGATCCCCAAAACCGCCAAGATCACCCGACTCGCGCAAATAAGATTCGCGATAGGCGAAAATATTCTTGATGGTCAGTTGAGAATTGACACGATAGGTGGCCGTCAGGTTGTCACCCCAGTCCCGGACATAAGCGGGCAAAGTGAACGAGTTGTTTACTGCAGCCGGGCGTGTTGCGCTCGGGTCAAGAAGGGGAGGTGTGGTTTGCAGGGCGATGAGGCCGCCAAAGTAGGCGCCTACCGCAGGCCCCAACGTACCTGGATTGTAACCGATCGCAGCAGAAGCAGGCGGACTGAAGTGCTGACCTGTCCAATCGAATTTGTTGACGATCTTGAGATCGCCATGCTCATACTTGATCGCTGCAAAGACCGAATTCACGTTCTTGTCACCCAGCCACTTTGGCGACACTTGCGTGGTGGGAACACCGGCCGAGGCCGGGAAAGTCCAGGTTGTACCTGCGCCCAGATTCTGGACGTCGCCGCGCCGCTGATCATGCAAAAACGTCAACGAAGCGGAGAAGTCGCCAAAATTTCCAAAGTCGACACGGGTTCTTGAACGAAACTCGTTGTAGTTGCCGTAAGTGAAGTCCTGATTCAGCGCAAATTTGTTGCCGGGATCACGCGTGGTTACGCTGATCGCACCGCCAGTGGAATTGCGGCCAAACAGCGTCCCCTGCGGCCCGCGCAAAACTTCGACCTGCGCAACTTCGGGCAAGTCGATCGCTGAACCGACCGTGCTGCCGATGTAAACGCCGTCAAGGTAAATCGAGATTTCCTTGTCCGAGCCTGGCACCACGCCATAACTGGTTACGCCGCGCATGGTGAATGCCGGTATCAAGGCGCCCCCGCCGGTTGCGCGGGCAGCGAGGTTCGGCACCGATCCGCCCAGATCGATCGCATTGGTGATGCGATTGACCTCCAGCGACTTTTCATTGAGCGCGCTCACCGAGATCGGCACGTCCTGCAAACGCTGCGATCTTTTCTGCGCGGTGACGATGATTTCGCCCAGGCTGGATGTTGTCGGGGCGGGTGTTGCCGCGTCGGGGGCCGGACTGGCTGGGCTGTCGGCAGCCGAAGCGGCCGTCGCGAACCCGACAACCGATACGAGCGCTGTGCAACTGACCAATAACGCGCGACGCATGGCGATAACGTTGGATTGAGCTTTCATATATTCCCTCTCCTGTTTTTGTTTTTTTGTCACACAGGCGGGCCGCCGCAATGGCGCGCGTGCATCGCCTGTCAGCATCAATTTGTTAGAGCGGGCGGAAGGTGAACCGCAAGATCACACCCGCATTTAATGCACTGACCATATGTCATTCTATTAATTCTGCAAGCGGTGATTTTTGGATTTTTGCTGGGGGTGGCAGCGGCGCAACGGGTGCCGTTTTTTTCAAATAATTGTTTTATATCGTTTTTATTGAATCTTTGAGCAAGGCCAGCCGCTCGGAGTGATCGGGCTCCTACATTTTAAACCAGTCAGCGCGTCATTGCAGACTTTCCCGTTGATCCTTACGCAGCCTATGCACGGCGAAGCGAATCCTCGAAATGGCAAGTCGATCTGGCGAGGATCGAGGGGGTCACCGGGACATGAGGAAAGATCGAGCATGACAATCCTTGCGGCAGGCATCGCTGCAATATTCGGCATAATGCTGTCTGTGCTGGCGATCGGGATCGCGCTGGTCTTCGT
>CAIOLZ010000435.1 GCA_903859265.1 uncultured beta proteobacterium | reverse complement strand
CCCGTGCTGATGCAACCAGCGCCTTGAGTTCGGGCAGCAAGGTTTCGGCAAACCAGGGGTTGCGTTTAAGCCAGATATTGTTGCGGGGACTGGGGTGTGGCAGGGGGATCACCGCTGGCGCAAATTCCTGCCAGGCTTGCACGACAGCGGTCACATTGCGGTTTCCAGATTGGGGCAAGTGCCAGGCCTGCGCATATTGGCCGATAACCAGCTTCAGGCTGATACCCGGCATTTGCTCCAGCACTTGCCGGCGCCAGCGCGGGGCGCATTCAGGCCGCGGTGGCAGGTCGCCTGACTTGCCTGTGCCCGGGTAACAAAAACCCATAGGCACGATCGCCAGTTGCGTGGGATCGTAAAACGTCGCCCGGTCGATTCCCATCCATTCACGCAGGCGCTCGCCGCTGGCGTCGTCAAACGGCACACCGCTGCTGTGTACCTTGGTTCCGGGTGCCTGACCGACTACAAGAATGCGCGCCTCGGGGTGCACCTGAAGCACGGGTCGCGCACCCAGAGGCAAATGCGGCTCACACAGCTTGCAGGCCCGTACGTCTTGCAGCAAGCGTGCAGTCGCAACGGGCAAATTCCCGATATTGGAACGCATCAAGATTTTTTCAGACGCTCGTTGCGGGGGAACAGGTTGCGAAGCGACTCTTCGTCAACAACGGATTTGAACGTGAACCGCTTGCCAATGGCCTCGACATTTTGCGCAGCGGGCCTGGCGCTGATCTCGTCGAGCAAACGCTTGACGTTGGGCAGTTTCTCCCAGGCGTTGTCGCCCAGTACGCGGGGGATCACCCGCGCCCAGCCCCAGACCGACATGTCCACGATTCCATAGTCTTCGAGCATATAGGGCTGGCGCGACAGGCGCTCTTCGACCAGCAGCCAATGACGCCAGGCCTCAAAGTCGTACCGGTTGACCGCATATTCCTTGGGCTCCGGCGCAAAGTGCTTGAAGTGCACCGCCTGGCCGCAATAGGGCCCAATTCCGGTCGCTACCAGCATGAGCCAGGAATGCATCTCGGCCCGTGCCTTGGGGGTCGCTGCCGGCAGGAACTGGCCCGTCTTTTCACTCAGGTACAGCATGATGGCAGTGCTGTCGAATACCTTGATATCACCGTCCACCAGCGCAGGTGTCTTGCCGTTGGGATTGATGGCGCGGAATTCCGGCGTGTGCTGATCGCCCTTGCGGGTGTCGGTGACCACGATCTCATAAGGCGTATGGGTCTCCTCCAAATACAAGGCCACTTTGACCGGATTGGGGGAGGGGTGGTAGTACAACTGAATCAATTCAGGCTCCTTGTTGAATGGCATCGAGCACTTGCATCAATGCAGTGCCTTCAAAGTTGGGACGTTCGCCGATTTCTTCGAAAGGGTGGCCCAGGCGATTGACCCAGAACACGTCAAACCCAAACCATTTGGCGGCCAGCGCATCCCAGGCGTTGCTGGACACGAACAACACTTCGTGCTTTTGAACGGGAAATGCATCGATCAGCAATTGGTAAGCCTGCGGCGCGGTCTTGAACAAGTGAATGTCTTCCACGGATACCACTTTGTCCAGATAGGGTTCGAGCCCGCTGCTTTGCACCACCACGGACAGCATCTCCCGGCTGCCGTTGGACAAAATGGCCGTGGACAGTTTTTTTTCTTTCAGCGTTTTAAGCACCTCAACACTGTCAGCAAACCCGGTGAGCTTCGCATACTGGTCCATCAGGAGTTGCTCGTTTTCGGGCGACAGCGGCAGGCCAAGGCGTTTGCAGACATAACGCAGCGAGCGGATCGTCAGTTCCCAAAAACTCAGGTAATGCTTGCTCCCGGCCGGATTCGGGTCGCTCATGGTGACCAGGCGTGTGTAATCGATCTGACGATCCCTCCACATCAGGGCAATCGCCTGACCATGGCCGGGAAAAAGTCTTTCTGCCAGCTCGCCCATGGAATAGACATCAAACAATGTCCCGTAGGCGTCGAATGCGACCAATTTGTACACGTTGTCTCCTTGAGTGCTCAGGCCGGCAATGGGCCGCTGAAGCGGGCGCTGCCGCGCTGGTTCGTTCATTCTAAATTTGAAACATTTTCATTTCCCGCGTCCGGGCGGCTTTCCTGCTGCCCCTGGCCGGATCAGTCCTGATCGGAGACATAAGCCCGCCAGCGCTGCAGGTTGTTGCGCAGGGTCAGCAGCTGGCGCTCGAAATCAGGGCAACTTTTGCAGGCCAACAAATGCAATGCCATGGCAATCCGGTCCGGGGCTGGCAGTTTGCGGTCCTCCCGCGCAACCAGCAACGCACACATTTGTTTGCAGGTGCGACGCAGAATCATGATTGGAGGCCCGAATTGCGGTGGAAAGCGGTTAGTCGTGTTCAGCCCTGCTTTCTTACAAACGGTGTTGAACGGGCGTCGTAAGGAATTGCACCGATGTGCGACCAACAGCGAGGTCCAGCGCCGGGTGTGACCCGCACCCATCCACTTTTTGAGGTTCAATATGCGATTCCATGCCAGCAAGCTCATGATCAGCACCGTGATGTCATTGGTTACCCCGGTCGTCGGGTTCGCGGCACCCGCGGTTTGTGAAGTGACGGCAGCAGACCATTTGACGCCGGTAATTGACCTCTACACATCCGAAGGATGCAGTTCCTGCCCGCCCGCAGACCGCTGGTTGTCAAGCCTCAAAGGCATGCCGGTGGTGGCGCAGGCGTTTCACGTGGCGTATTGGGACTACATCGGCTGGAAAGACCGGTTCGCTGCGCCTGCATTCACCGTGCGGCAACGGGAAATCGCTGCCGCCAACGGTTTGAGCGGAATTTACACGCCCCAACTGGTACGCAACGGTCGCGACTGGCCCAACTGGTGGCTGCCCCACCAAACGATTGACTTCAAGGCGCCGTCACGCGCGGTTATCACGCTCAAAAAAGGGGAGGGCGCGGATGTTTTTGAGGCGCGCGTGACGCCCAATGCCGGCGTCGCAGGATGGACTGCCTACTGGACCGTTACCGAGCACAACCACAGCTCAAGTGTGAAAGCGGGTGAGAACGCGGGTGAAACCCTGAAGCACGATTTCGTTGTGCGGCAGTATGTCGATGCGGGGCGCTATGCGGGCGCGCAGTCCCTGACGTTTTATGCGATTGCTGCGCAAGCGGACCATCCGCGCCAAATCAATCTGGTCGTATCCGACATTCATACCGGAGAGACCTTGCAAGCTGTTAGTCTCCCCTGTTCATGAATACCTCAATACTGCGCGGCCGCTATGCACGAATCGTTCTGGTCCTGCTTTTTCTGGCCGTTCTGCTGGGGCTGGTGCAGGTGTTCGGGTTGCGGCAGAGTTTCAGCGTAGCGTTTCTGCGCCAGACGCTGTCCGAAAACCGTGTGGAGGGGCTGGCGTTGTTTGTGCTGCTGTTTTCGCTGGGCAATCTGGTACATATTCCCGGCTGGATATTTCTGGCATCGGCGGTTCTGGTTTTGGGCAAAGTGGACGGTGCCCTGGTGACGTATGCGGCTGCCAGCGTCTCCTGTGCCGTGACTTTTCTGAGTGTGCGGCTGGTGGGCGGTAACGCTGTCGCGCAAATGCGCGGGAAACTGGCAACGCGGCTCCTGTCCCAATTGCGCGCGCACCCGATACGCAATGTGGTCCTGTTGCGCATCGTTTTCCAGACGCTTGCATCCCTGAATTACGCGCTGGCCCTGTCGGGGTTGGAATTTAAAACATACATGCTGGGTACCGTGTTGGGCCTGCCACTGCCGATTGCGGTCTATTGCTTGCTGTTCGACGCCATCGTGAAAATGGTGTCTTAGGAAGCTGCAAATCCAGCGGCAAAAAAAACCCGGCGTGGCCGGGTTAACCCTTTCGGGACTACGCCGGGAGGTGAATGAGCGCAGTGGGTGAGGTAAGACCCGCTTGCAGTGTCCTCAAACCGGTCTTGCATGTCTGTTCGGCAACGTACATGCCGCCGTCCCAGCCGGCTATGTGGGCTAGCGGACAGACTCCGGCAGGGGGTAGGCTGAAAATTCCCCGTTGGTTGCAAACATTCTTAAAGCGCAAATCTCCAAATCGACATGCCCCTGGTTTCGCTCATCACCTGCACGCTGGGCCGCAAACACAAGCTATTACGACTGCTGCATTCGCTGGAGCTTCAGGATTGCCGCCAATTCGAGTTGATTCTCGTTGACCAGAATCCACCCGGATACCTGAACGCTGAGATCGCGCCATTCAAAAGCCGGTTCAAAATAGAGCATGTGCATACGGCCAAAGGGTTGTCGCTGGGCCGCAACATCGGTTTGAAGTTTGCCACGGGCCGACTGGTTGCCTTCCCGGATGACGATTGCTGGTACCGGCCGGACACCCTGCAACAGGTCGTCGATCTGTTCCACAAACATCCTGACCTTGACTTCATTACCGGCCGTACATTCGATGCCGAAAATGTTCCTTCGCTCAGCCCCACGCTGGATCGGGCGGGTGCTGTCGCGCGCAGCAACTATCTGGTTTGCGGCAACTCCAATTCCATTTTTGCCCGCACCGGCGCAGTGCGCTGCATTGGCGGTTTTGACGAACGGCTCGGCGTCGGGGCCGCTACACCATTTCAAAGCGGCGAAGAGTCGGATCTGGTGCTCTCTGCGCTGGCCGCGCACATGCATCTGTCCTATTTCCCGGACCTGATTGTTCACCACGATCAGGTGGACATATCCAATCCGGCCACGTATGTGGACCGGGCCGCAAAATATGGCGCTGGCTACGGTG
>CAIOLZ010000434.1 GCA_903859265.1 uncultured beta proteobacterium | reverse complement strand
AAGGTAAATGCCGTAATTTTTCAAAAACGGCGGCGCGATCAGCAGGCAGGCAGCGCCCAGCAAAAGTACCAGAGTGGATAGTTTTTTCATGGCATCAGACCTTGCGTTCTTCTTTTTTGCCCAGCAGCCCCTGCGGCTTGAACAAAATCACGACCATGAAAATCACCAAGGCCACTGCGTCCTTGTAGGCCGGTGAAATATAGGCGGCGGCCAGGTTTTCGCAAACGCCCACAATCAGCCCGCCCAACAGTGCGCCGCGTGAATTGTTGAAGCCACCGATGATGGCGGCAAAAAACGCCTTGTTGCCCAGCGACTCGCCCATATCGAACTTGGCCAGATACGTCGGGGTCACCAGCAAGGCCGCCGCCACGGCCAGCATCGCATTGATGGCAAACGCATAAAAAATCATGCGCGGCACGTTGATGCCCAGCACCGAAGCGCTCTCGGTGTTCTGCGCCACCGCCTGCATGGCGCGACCGGTCACTGTTTTGGTGAGGAAGGCCTGGGTCGCAAACACCAGCGCCAACGCCAGCACAAAAGTGCCCAGATCGGCCAGCGTGATCGTCACCCCGGCGATGGTGTAAATCTTGTCGGCAAACATGCTGGGAAAGGGCGACGCCTCGGCGCTGTAGCCGGCGCGCACGCCACTGCGCATGGCAATTGACAGACCGATCGTTGCAACCACGATGGGCATCATCCCGAACTTGAACAGGGGATCCACAATGGCCCGCTTGAACACCCAGCCCAGTACCACCACGGACACGATGCAGGCAAAGGCAAAACTCGCCGCCAGGGACGCACCCATCGACATGAAAGCCAGCATCATGAAGGCCGGCAACATCACAAACTCGCCCTGCGCAAAGTTAATCGTGCCGCTGGCCTGCCACAGCAACGTAAAGCCCAGCGCTGCCAGGCCGTATATCGCGCCAGTGGCAAGGCCACTGAACAGCAATTGAAGAAAGTCGGTCATGGTCTCGAACCCTGTGTCGGTGATGCGGTCAGCGCTGTGCCGGAACTATTTCTTGATCGTCTTGGCCGGAGCAGGTGCCGCGGCCGCCAGCGATGCAAACGCCGCAGCATTCAAGGGCGGCAAGGTGGTCGTCACCTCCTGCTTGCCGTTTTTCACTTCCACCATATAGCTTTCGCGGTCCAGATCACCGTTCTGGTCAAACGCCACATCCATCAGCACGCCAGGATTTATCTTGGCACTGATCACCAGGCCGTGCAAGGCTTGCGCAACCGCTTTGCGGTCGAGCTTGCCCACCTTCTCAATGGCCGCCTTCAGGACGTAAATCCCGGTGTAGCCCTTGATGCCGTTGTGGTCAGAAATATATTTGTATTCCTGATAGAACTTGGCCTTGAACTTGAGCACCTCGGGGTTGGGCGCATCCACAGTCAGCCCCACATGCGCTACGGCACCGGTAGCAGCATCACCGGCGAGTTCAATGACTTTCTGGCCGGTCAGCGTGGTCTCGCCAATCACAGGCTTGGTCCAACCCTGCTTGCGCAGTTCGCGCAGGATGCGGGCCGACTCTTCTTCATTGGAATACGCAAACACGCCATCGGCATTGCTTTGTTTGGCTTTCAGAACCGCAGCGGAAAAGTCCACCTGGCCCGAGTCGGTTGAAATCTCGGCAACCACTTTGGTGCTGGATTTATCGAGCGCCTTTTTGATCATGTCCAGGCCGCCTTTGCCGAAGTCGTTGTTGACATAAATGACGGCAATGGTTTTGAGCTTGGCAACGTCGCTGATGTAGCGCGCCACCTTGGGCATGGCAGTCGCCTGGGAAAAGCTGGTGCGGAAAATGTACGGATTGCCCTGCATCGTGATGGCCGCGGCTTCACCACCGGTGAAGTTGGGTATTTCAGCCCTGCGGCTTTCCGCCATGCTGACCATGATGGAGCCGGAAAAAACGGGTCCGAAGATGGCAAAAACATCTTCGTCCACCGCTTTTTGGGTTAGACCTTTGGCAATGCCCGGGTTGCTTTGCGTATCAGCGGTAGTGGTTTCAATTTTTTTTCCCAAAATGCCACCGGCGGCATTGATTTCCTTGACGGCCAGTTCGACGCCGTTTTTGAAGTTGGTACCCGCCGTCGCGCCGCCACCGGAAAGCTCCATGATGTTGGCAATTTTGATGGTTTGCTGGGCCGATGCCGAGCCGGCTAGCGCCAGCAAAGCGCTTGCAGCCGCCAATTTCAGGGTGAAACGTTTATTCATATTCGGTCTCCTTGGGTTGTCGATAACGATCGCTGATCGCTCAATGTCGTGAATTCGGTGCGGACTTTAGCGATCTGAATCGCACATAAACAGTTATATTTCGGCAATTTGATCGATGATCGACCGCTAATGATCGTTAATCGCACGAAACACGGGTTTCCCCTAGCTTTTACCCAGGTTCGGGGATTGAAAAATGCAAGCCATGACCGAAGCGACAAACCTGCATGCCTCCCCCAATGGTTCACCCCACTCGCCACCAATGGGCTCGGGCCTGGACAAGCGTGACTGGATTGCCGGTCTGGAAAAAGGTCTGTCCATCATCGAGGCGTTTGACGACGCCAACCCGCGCATGACCGCCAGTCAGGCGGGCGAGCGCTGCGGCATGACACGCACTGCCGCCAGGCGCTATCTGCTCACGCTCAACCACCTGGGTTACATGGCCACAGACGGGAAAATGTTCTGGCTGACGCCCCGCGTGCTGCGGCTGGGCCAATCCTATCTGGAGTCGGCCCGATTGCCGCGCATTGTTCAACCCTTCCTGCAGCGCGTGACCGCCGGAACGCAGGAGATCGCGTATGTGTGTGTCATGGACGGTGACGACATTGTTTACATCGCCCGCAACGGCTCCAACCGCAGCATGAATACTGGATTTGTTCTGGGCTCGCGGGTTCCGGCGCAAGTCACATCGTCCGGCATGTTGTTGCTGGCAATGCGTGATGCTGAGGCCCTGGAATCATGGCTGCAGAACCATGAACTCAAGGCCTACACGTCGTTCACGATTTCCAGCAAGGATAGGCTTCGGTTGGAGTTGGCGCGTATTCGCGCTCAGGGCTGGGCGATTTCCGAGCGGCAACTGGAGCTCACCTACCGCGGTGTCGCAGTGCCGCTGATCGACCGCCGTGGCGATCTGGTCGGCGCCATCAGCGTCAGCATGCCGATGGGCCATGAAGCCTCGGAAGACGCCGTGGCCCGCGTGCTGCCAGTGTTGCAGGAAACCGCGCGCGCCATGCGCAACCTGATTTAAGCCCTCGCAACAATCTTTACAATGGCTTCACCGATCTTCGTCACGGCCTTGCAGCGAAAATGCACAGTTATGTGGTCTAAAAGGAGATTCTTCATGTCCGCTATCAAACAACTATTGGTCCTGAGTACAGCAGCCATCGCCGCCGGCTCGGTCATGGCGCAGGACGTTGGCCGCGTGATTTCGAGTCAGCCCGTGGTCCAACAGGTCGGCGTACCGCGGCAGGTTTGCACCAACGGCGAGGTCGCTGTCCAGCAACCAAAATCTGGCGCAGGAGCCGTAATGGGAGCCCTCGCTGGTGGCGCTATTGGCAACCAAATCGGACACGGCGCGGGCAATGCTGCGGCCACCATGATCGGCATCGTGGGTGGAGCCATGCTGGGCGACCGGGTGGAAGGTTCGCCCGCGCCGCAAATGCAAACCGTGCAGAACTGCAGCACACAAACCTTCTACGAGAATCGGACCGTCGGCTACAACGTGGTGTACGAATTTGGCGGAAAGCAGTACTCGGTACAACTCCCGCAAGATCCGGGCCCAACGATTCCGTTGCAGGTGTCACCAGCCGGAGTGCAGGCCGCACTGCCCCAAGCCACCCAGCCGGTTTACGTGCAACCAACCTATCCGCAAACGGTGTATGTGCAGCCCCAGACTGTCTATGCACAACCCGTCTATGTGCAGCCTTACTACCCACCGGTAAGCTTGAATTTGGGTTTTGGCTATTGGGGTGGTTATCGCGGACACTGGCGCTAAACTGCACCGGATCTGGCGCAGTGGCGAAGGGTTGCATTGCAACCCTTTAAAAATGTAAATTCACCCCGATTTAAGTGAGCCTGGCGGTTGAATTTTCAAAGGAAATATATGCAATTCTCGTTGAATGCGCACCGCGCACTGCGTTGGCTGTTGGTTGCCGCGTTTTTGAGTTTCGGCATTGGGTTTGCCATGGCCGAGTCGGAACCGACGATGGCGGAAATTTATTCCACGGCCCAAGCTGGCCGGCTCGACCAGGCACAAGCCATGGTGCAGCGGGTATTGGCGGCGCACCCCAACAGCGCCAAGGCGTATTACGTGCAAAGCGAACTGATGGCGCGCCAAGGCAAGTTGGATCGCGCGCGTGAGTCGTTGGCGACAGCAGAAAAACTGGAGCCGGGTCTGCCATTTGCAAAGCCAGACGCGGTTGCAGCGTTGCGGGCTGAACTGGCCCCCAGGCCGGTTGTCGGCGGAAATTCCGGCTATGGCAGTAGCCAGGCGGTTCACTACGGTGAGCCCGCGTCACGTTCGGGCGGCTGGATGTTGCCTGCCCTGCTGGCAGGCGGTGTAATCGTTGCAGCATTTTTCTTTTTCCGCCGGCGCGAACCGGTTCAGGTCTATGACCAGGGTCCGTACCCGGTCGCAACCAATGGCTTGAACGGCCCGCAACAATTTGGCAATGTTCCTAACGGACCTTACAACCCCTACGGCCCAGCCGGTGGTCAACCCATGTACGGACAGCCCCAGGGCACCGGGCTGGGGGGACGCATTATGGGTGGTGTGGCCACCGGGTTGGCCGTAGGGGCCGGCGTGGTAGCTGCCGAGGCCATCGGACGCAACCTGATGGGCAACCATGACGGGGGCGTGCGAGTGGCGGATAACTACACTGGGGGCGAATACCAAAACCCTCCCATCAATTCCGACATGGGCGGCCAGAACTTCGGCATCAACGACACCAGCTCCTGGGATGACGGTGGCTCAATGGGCGGCGGTGGCAGCGATTGGGACACCTGAAATGGCGGGCCGCAAGGCCCGTCTCTTTTTGGGCTGGGACTTTCCTTTTGCTGCTTGTGCGGCTTGCTCCTGACGCGTGGGCAGGCGCAGCGATCGTTGATGGTTCGTTACTGGGTATTGACGAAGCCGGCTTGCAACAGCTTCTTCCAATGGTTCGTAAAAATGCCAAGCCTGCACCCGGGCCGCGCGGTGTGCGTGGTCTGTGGACCTTGCCCAATGACGTGCTGGCGGGCATGCCGTTTGAGACCATTTTCTTTTTCCGAAGCCACAAACTTGAGCGCATCGAACAACGGCGATTGGTCCCTTTGGGCCAATGCAACCAACAGTTTGACTACCTGACTTCGGCACTGGAGACGCGCTTGGGCGTGGCCGTTCGCTCCAGTGAAACCGGTGCCGACGGGCCAAGCAACCGGTCTGCCGCATGGAGCCTGGAAGCATTCAGAACAGCAGCATTTCAAATTCTCAGCGGGGGCGCCTGCACCCTGATGCTGGTTCAGGAGCCGCTAGATAGCCGGGACGCCTCGTCCCTGTAGCAGGTCTCTTGAAATCCGGCTGAGCACCGGTGACCAGAGCATGTCGTTGTTCTGCCGGTAAAGGGTGACTGAGTCGTACCAGGGGCTGTCGTCCCGGTTCAGCAGCCAACGCCAGTCCGGCGAGTAGGGCAACGCGATAAAAGTGGTTTTACCCATCGCACCGGCCAGGTGTGCGACGCTGGTATCCACGCTGACCACAACGTCCACCAAATCGCACAACGCAGCAGTATCTGCAAAGTCTCTGAGATCGTCGCCATAGTGCCTGATACCGGCGTTACCGAGCACGCGCTTTTCGTCGTCGCTTGTTTCCTTCTGCAGACTTATATAGTCAAGCGTTTGCGGTAAATGCTGCATGACTTCTGTCAGCGAAAGACTGCGGTTACGGTCATTTTTGTAAGCTGCATTGCCGCGCCAGACCAAACCCACGCGGGGCTTTGTTCTGCTGCCCAGCCTTTGCTCCCATATCGCACGCCTGTCTGCACTGCTGCGCAAATAGGGGCCCGCGTTCGGAATGTTCGCCAAATTTGTCCTGAACGCCAGGGGTAAGGACAGCAGCGGGCAGTGGTAATCCGAGGCGGGCAATTCGCGCCCGGTTTCGACCAACACGTCAACACCTTCGAGCCCGTTGAACAAATCCATGAGCGGCCTGGGCACTTCAAGCACTACCGTGGCTCCCAACGTTTTGACGAGCTTGGCATAGCGGCAGAATTGAATCGTGTCGCCCATGCCCTGCTCGGCATACAGCAAAACTGTCTTTCCGGCCAGATTCTCCGAGCCAAACCACCTTGGTTGTGCAAAGCCGCGCGCCGCCTGTTGAAGCGCTTTATCCCGCTTCCAACGCCACTCATAGAGTTCCCACCCTTCCTCCAACTGCCCGAACGTCAGCAGGGTCAGCGATTTATTCCAGTACGCTTCCGCCAAATCCGGTCGAATGGCAATGGCGCGGTCATGGCTGGCGATTGCCTCCTCAGGTCGCCTTAGCTCAAGCAGCGCCAGGCCCCGGTTGGTATGGGCCTGCGCATATCCGGGCAGGATGGCAATGGCACGGTCGTAACCGTCTATTGCCTGCGCATGGCATTTTAGATCGAGCAGCGCATTGGCGCGGTTGGCGTGGGCTTCTGCGTAATCCGGCCTGAGGGCAATCGCCCGGTCGTAGCTGGCGATGGCATCCGCGGAGCGCCTGATTTTTCGCAAAGCAAGGCCGCGGTTGTAATGGGCCTCGGAGATTTCCGGATTGATGGCAATGGCGCGGTCGTAACTCGCTATGGCGTCTTCGCAGCGCGAGAGTTCCAAAAGCACATTGCCATAGCTGCAATGGACTGGCGCGACATCGGGATTGATCGCAATTGCCTGGGCAATGCGTTCCAGCGCCAGTTGGGGTTGTTGGCTTTGGCTGGCGATGACTCCCGACAGATACAGTGCGTCAAAGTGCGCAGCTTGCCTTGCCAGCACTCTTGAATACGCACGATTGGCGTCTGCCAAGTGTCCCTGCCGGTGCAATGCAAGCCCTTGCTGAAAAAGAGCCGTCACATCCGTTTCGTGCTCTTGTCCAGCCATTTATTCGTAACGGAATTGCTT
>CAIOLZ010000433.1 GCA_903859265.1 uncultured beta proteobacterium | reverse complement strand
CTTCAGCGCGTCGCAGAACGCGTCAGACTGGTTTCGGTCAAATCGTTCATCCAGGACAACGCTAAACAGTCCCGCCGCGCCGCCATATCCGTTTTCGCAAAGTGCCTGCCAATGGCCATGCCCGGGCGAATCGGCCAGGGCTGGATGCAACACCTGCGCGAATTCAGGCTGCGATTGCGCCCAGCGGGCCAGGCTGCGGGTGGCCTCGTCGTGCGCACGGTAACGCAGAGCCATGCTAGGCAGTGAGCGCAGCACAGACTCCACGTCGTTGGCGCCAACACCCAGACCCAGGCGCATATGGCACAGCTTGATGCGCATCGCCAGCGCGTCGTCACAGGTGATCACGCTACCCATCAACACGTCGCCGCCGCCGCTGGGGTACTTGGTCAGCGCATGTGCAGTGATATCGACCGAGACGGTCGGCGTAACCCCGGGCACCAGGTCAAAGGGCTTAAAGGCCAGACCCGCTCCCCACGTATTGTCCAACGCGGTCAGGACGCCGCGCTGGTGACAAATTTGAACCTGTCGAACCAGATCAGGAAATTCGAGTGTGACCGAGCCGGCAGCTTCGAGCCACACCAGCTTGGTACGGCTGGAAATCTGCGCTTCCAGATCTTGCGGATCCATCGGGTCGAAATACTGGTGGGTGATACCCCAGGCCTTGAGTTCGCCTTCGGCAAAAGTTTTGTTGGGACCGTAGGCGTTGTCGGGAATGAGCACTTCGTCGCCGGTCTTGAGAACGGCCATGGCCACCAGCGCCAGCGCAGCCAATCCGCTGGGCACCAAAAGACAATGCCGCCCACCCTCCAATGTGCAAAGACGCTCTTCCAAAGCGTAGGTGGTAGGCGTCCCATGCAGTCCATAGGTGTAGGCCGATTTGTCTTTCCAATCCCGGCTGCGCATGGCGGCCACCGTAGGAAAAAACACGGTAGAGGCCTTGAAAACACCGGGCTGGGGCGCGCCAAAACCCTCTGGCGGCACATACCGGTGGTGAATCAGATCGGTTACCAAATCAGTCATGAGCAGAACGCTGGGGGGATGCGGTCAAACGCTCCACTTTTCCAGTAACTGCTGGGGCCCCAGCGCGTCGTAGCTCTCGAAGGGCTGGTGAATCCAGGGATTGGTTGGCAAAAACTCCACCGAATAGTCCGGCGTAAAAACTGACAGTGCCTTGGTCCAGATCACTGCGCTGCGCAACTCGGTAATCGGCTTGTAGTTGCCATGCAATTGTTGGATAACGGCTTTCATGGTGTGCCCCGAATCGGCCAAATCGTCCACCAATAAAACCTTACCGGCAATTTCGCCTTTGGGTGTGGTGATGAACCGGGCGATATCCAGGTTGCCTTGCACCGTACCAGCATCGGCACGGTAGGAACTGGTGGACATGATGGCCAATGGCTTGTCGAACACCCTGGACAAAATATCGCCAGGCCGCATTCCGCCGCGTGCCAGACACAGGATGGTGTCAAATTCCCAGCCCGACTGGAACACCTTGATGGCCAGCTTTTCAATCAGGTTGTGGTATTCGTCGTAGCTCACATAAAGGTGCTTGCCATCTTCAGTCAACATGCGAGAACTCCTTTTCTTAACCGTTAAAAAGCCGCTTACTGATCGGCCTGGTAGGGGTGGCGCACCATGATGGTGTGGTCACGATCGGGACTGGTGGACACCAGGTGAATCGGTACACCCGTCACCTGCTCAATGCGTTGCAAATAATACCGTGCGGTCGCCGGAAGTTTGGCGTAGTCCGTCACACCCACAGTGCTTTCGGACCAGCCCTGGATGACCTCATAAACCGGTTTGCAGCGTCCAATGTCTTCGGCACCCATGGGCAAAATGTCGATGTGTTCACCATCCAGTTCGTAACCGGTGCACAGCATCAGTTCCTGGATGCCATCGAGCACATCGAGTTTGGTGATGCAAAGGCCCGACAAGCCGTTGACCTGCGCCGAACGCTTGAGCAAGGCCGCATCAAACCAGCCGCAGCGTCGCGAGCGGCCGGTGGTGACACCTTTCTCGGCGCCCACGGTGCTCATGTGGTAGCCCGCAGTCCCCGGTGTTTCCCAATCGAGCTCGGTGGGAAACGGTCCGCCACCGACACGCGTGCAATAGGCTTTGGTGATACCCAGTACGTAATGCAGCATCCCAGGCCCTACGCCGGAGCCCGCAGCCGCATTGCCTGCCACACAGTTGCTTGAGGTAACGTAGGGATAGGTACCATGGTCCACATCCAGCAAGGTTCCCTGGGCACCTTCGAAGAGCAGGTTGGCACCAGCGGCATGCGCTTCATTCAACTCGCGCGATACGTCTGCAATCATGGGCTTCAGCAATGCAGCATGCTGCATTGCCTGCGCATAGACAGCATCAAACTGCACTCTGCCATCTTGCATGAAGGGCTCGAGTTGCGCGCCGAAATCAAAGCTTGCGGAGCCCAGATAGGTCGTCAGTATGTGGTTGTGCAGGTCGAGCAGGTCGCGCAACTTGGTGGCAAAGCGCTGCGGATGCTTCAGGTCCTGAACCCGCAGCGCGCGCCGTGCGATCTTGTCTTCGTAGGCCGGCCCGATGCCGCGCCCGGTGGTTCCGATCTTGGTACCGGTTCCTTTCTCACGGGCCACTTCCCGGGCCAGATCCAGCGCCACATGAAAAGGCAATATCACCGGGCATGCCTCACTCACGCGCAGGCGCGAGCGCACCTCAACGCCCGCTTTTTCCAGCCCCTCGATTTCTTCAAAAAGTTTGGCCGCCGAAAGCACAACGCCATTGCCGATGTAGCACTTCACACCGGGCCGCATGATGCCGCTGGGTATCAAATGCAGTGCGGTTTTTACACCGTTGATCACCAGCGTGTGGCCGGCATTGTGGCCGCCCTGAAAGCGGACCACCCCTTGCGCGCTCTCGGTAAGCCAGTCAACAAGTTTGCCCTTGCCTTCATCGCCCCACTGCGTGCCCACCACCACTACGTTTCGACCTTTTGTTGTGTTCATTTCAGTAATTTCTCAAACAGCTTTCACGACCCAGCGGTCCGCAATCTTTACCAGTTCGCGATCGCATTGGAATTCATCCACTTCACTCTCGTGTCCAGGCAGAACACACACCACAGTTTCGCCCTGCTGGCGTAAACCGGCGATGGCCAGACGCAATGACGCCTCCTCACCCCAGGGAGCGCGCACGGCAAGGTGCAAAGGTTTGGGACTCACAGCCTCGGCCAGCGCCTTGACGTCCAGGCTGAAGCCCACCGCAGGACGCTTGCGACCGAATATGGATCCGACCTCGTCGTAACGCCCGCCACGCGCCAGCGCATCGTTAGCGCTTCGGGAAAAAATGGAAAACCGCATACCTGTGTAATACGCGTAGCCGCGCAAATCCGACAGGTCAAAGCTGACATCCGCCGCGTCAATATGACCTGCCAGCCAGCGCAGACTTTGAAGTGCGTCGCGAATAGGCGGCAAGTCAGGCAGTATCCGAGTCGCCTCTTCTAGCACGCTGACACCACCGTACAAACCGACCAGGCTTTCAAGCGCAGCCGCAATGCCGGGCGCAATGCCAGTGGTCAAACTGCGGATCGCGCTGGCGTCTTTTTCCGCCAACGCGGCATGCACCAGCACGCGCTGCGTCTCTGGCAACGCCGCCGCATCCATCAGCGCATTGACGATGCGCGCGTCTGCCAGGTCAACCGTCATCGCCCCTAAATGCACGGCCCGAAGGGCGTCCAATACCAGGGTCAAGATCTCCAGATCGGCTTCCAGACCGGCGTGGCCATAAATTTCAGCGCCAAACTGCAATGGTTCCCGCGTGGCATGGGGGCCACCGGGCCGGGTATGCACCACCGGGCCGCAATAGCACAGGCGGGTAACCCCTGCGCGGTTGAGCAGATGCGCATCGATGCGGGCAACTTGGGGCGTGGTGTCGGCCCGCAAGCCCATCATGCGGCCCGATAACTGGTCCACCAGCTTGAAGGTTTGCAAATCCAGCGCCTCGCCGGTCCCTGACAGCAGCGACTCCAGATGCTCGAGCATCGGCGGCATGACCAACTCGTAGCCATAGCAGCGTGCCATGTCCAGAAGTTCGCGACGTATTTCTTCGATGTGGCGCGCCCCGGAGGGCAGCACATCGGCAATGTGATCCGGGAGGACCCAAGCAGACATGGGGAATGGGGGACTGTTAAAAACGAGATTTTACCGGCCTTGCAAGGCCGATTTCAAAACGCGAGCAGCCAAATCAGCAACAAACCGCTCAGAATGCTGACCAGTGCAAAAAAACGGATCTGCCCATCCGACAGTTGCAAAAGCTGGGAGAACATGCGCCGCCAGCCTTGCGGTGAGGTGAACGGAAAAAGGCCCTCTATGATGAGCACGAGGGCCAGAGCCAGCCAAAAGGTATCGCTATCCAAGTCGGTCTTTCAGAGGTCGGGGATTATTTTTTCGGCGCAGTGGCACCAGATCCGCCATTGCGAAACACTTTGAAAAACTCGCTTGAAGAAGGGTCGAGCACCATCAGGTCGCTCTTGTTGGCGAA
Organism: uncultured beta proteobacterium; assembly: GCA_903859265.1. Classification (GTDB taxonomy): domain Bacteria; phylum Pseudomonadota; class Gammaproteobacteria; order Burkholderiales; family Burkholderiaceae_C; genus Allorhodoferax. Next base: position 979 of record CAIOLZ010000433.1, on the reverse strand, counting down.
ACTGGCTTTGTACGCGTCCAGGCTGCGATAAAACTGTGCAAATTGCGGGTCTTTGCCAAAAGCATCGGCATAAATCCGCGCCGCCTCTGCATCGCCCTCCCCCTTGATCTTCTGGGCATCGCGGTAGGCATTGGCAATCGTCACTTCACGCTGGCGATCGGCTTCCGCACGAATTTTTTCCCCTTCCGCGGCGCCGGTCGAACGCAATTCGTTGGCGACGCGCTTGCGTTCGGCTTCCATCCGCCGGTACACGGATTCGGTGATCGCTTCTACATAGTCAACGCGCGTAATGCGAACGTCCACCACATCCACACCCCAGGGTTTGTCACCTTTGACAGTGGCCAGAACTTCCGATTTCACCGCCTCCATCAACGCTTCCCGTTTGAGTGACAGCAGTTCTTTCACGGTGTGTTTGTTAATTTCTTGCTGGAACGCGTTGCGGACCACGCGGTTGAGCTGGTTGGCACCGGCACCTTCGTTGAGCCCGACATTGCGGATGTAATCCGAAGGCTCGGAAATGCGCCAGCGCACATACCAATCGATCACCACACGTTGTTTTTCCGCGGTCAGCATGGGCTCGGAGTCGGAGCTCTCGAGCGTCAACAACCGCTTGTCAATGTAGGAGACATTCTGGAACGGCGGAGGTAATTTGAAGTTCAACCCGGGTTCGGTAATCACTTCCTTGATTTGCCCCAGGGCATACACCACCCCGAACTGCCGTTGGTCCACTACAAAAAGCGTGGAGCTCGCCAGCGCAATGAGCACCAGCAGCGAAGAAAAAATCAGTCCAATGCGATTCATGCGTCGCTCCTAGCGTAAGTCTCGATCACGCGTGCGCGAGGCATCTCGGCTGCGTGAATCAGTTGAATTGGCGGCCCCCGGCTGGGAGCTTGTGTTGCTGCCTCCGGGCAGCACCGTGACCGCTGGATCGGTGCTCACAGTTCCCGAATTGGAAGTGCCACTCGCACCGCCGCCCATG
>CAIOLZ010000432.1 GCA_903859265.1 uncultured beta proteobacterium | reverse complement strand
TGGCGCAGCTGCGGCAATATTCCAAACAGGAAAAGCGCCTCCACCAGCACGAACAGCGGGCCAATAATCAGGCCGGTCACATCATCCAGAAAGGCTGGCTTGCGCCCCTCGAATACATGTCCGACGAACTGGATGATCCAGCCGGCCACAAAGCCTCCAAGGCCGAGCCAGAGCCAGACCGTCGTTGATTGGGCGGCGGCCCAGGCACCCAGGACCACGGTCGCTGCGAGCAACGCCGCCATTACAACGCCAAGTCGCAAATCCAGACGCACATAGTAGATAGCGGCCAGCAGGCTTACAACGACCGCCGGTGAAAGTGGAAAACCGGCGCCGGCCATTACCGGTCTGGATAACAAGATAACCACCGCCGCAACGATCATGGGGATGCCAACGAAGTGCGTTGCAATATTGCGCGGATCGCGGTGGTAGGACGCATACTGCGAAAGATGGTCAGTGAGTGATTTCATGGTGCAATTCTTAATGAAAAAATACCCGCTGGTATTTGCGCACATCCTGATAAATCGGCGGCACTGCAAGCATCATCAAAACAACGGCAAACGGGATGGTCGCAAAAAAACTCAGATGCTTGAAGGCGATTGCTCCAACCAATGCTCCAGACACAAAACAGGAAAGCATTAGCAAGTGGATTTTCAATTTGGATCGGTCGGCAACAACTTGCGTCTGCCCACTCGGAGGCGCAACCCGGTTCCAGTAAACAAGCCTGCCAAGCTCAATGGCCAGGTCGGTAACGATACCCGTCATGTGCGTGGTTCTGATCTCCGCCGCGGACAATTTGGTGATGATCGCGTTCTGCAATCCCATGATGAAACACAGTAGCAGCACAGTGACCGGCACAAACACTTCCCGGTAATGATTCAGGTAGCTTCCCAGCACACCGAAGAAAAGTAACAACAAGGCCTCGAGCATCAGAGACCAGGCATATTCCCCATGCAGTTTTTGCCGGCGCGCCCAGTTGATCTGAATCGTAGTTGTCATCGCGCCTGCCATGAACGCCACCACCGCCATGGCTCCCGCCGCTACCAGTTCAATTTGCCCCAACACCAGCGCATCGACCGAAGCAGAAATAATGCCGGTCATGTGTGACGTATATTGACCCACTGCGAGAAACCCGCCGGCATTGATCGCACCGGCCACGATGGCCAAGACAGCACCCAGTTGGCGATTGGTACGCCGATTACGCCTTTTTGCTGCCAGCGCCAGCCAGGTCTTCAGTGCCACGGAATCGTGCCGGTATGCGCATCCCGGATCGATACCGATGATTTTGACAGTGCGCCGAAAATACCCATGGTTGCGATTTTAGCGACCGCAACCATTTGGCACCTCCAGGACGCTCAAGGCAGCATTCGCTGGATTTCGGATTCATGGTCGAGCACCTGATGCTTCACCACCGCGAGCACATGCAGCATAAAAAGCACGTACAGGCAATAACCAAAAACTGCGTGGATGTTGCCAAGAAGCGTATGAAGTGACTCCTTGAGCCCCGGCTCCAGGGACATGACCCAGCCGATGCGCGGCCATGTCACCAGCCCGAAAAGCTGCATGGGGTGCGTGGCAGCATCCTTCCACGCGGAGTCATGCAGCCAACCGGACAAAGGCAAAAGAAACAGCAGAACATACAAAAGGCCGTGTGCAATACCGGAGGCCCGCTTCTCCCAGGGCGCATAGCCGCCGGGCAAATCCGGCGGCCTATGGGTAATCCTCCATACCAGCCTCCAGATTGCCAGCCCCAGAACCGTGATGCCGATCGACTTGTGGGTGTCAATGACCCACCGTACATGCTCGTCGGCCACATAGTCCACCGTCCAGACCAGCACGACGGTGCCAATGATCAACACGGCCATCACCCAATGCAGGGCAATCGCCGTTCGTGAATATTTTGGGGGTGAGTTCATATGTCAAAACTTGAAGGATTTTGCAAATCTTATCGCCAGCTCGAAAAGCGCGCACACAACCGGCTTTGCAATGTTTAACAGTCTTGCACCGCTTTCCGAATCAGAATTTCCGCGCTCGTGCAAATCCGTTTAACTGTGTTCAACAAGCATCAAAGGAAAACAATGAAAGCTATACAAAAAATCTCCCCGGTGGCTCTAGCCGTTGCCAGCGCGCTAGCCTTGTCGGCGTGCGGCGGAGGGGGTGACGGCGGCACCCCAGCCCCCATCCAAGACGAAACTGGCGGCGGTGGCAATGGTGGCGGAACGTCAACCCTACAAAAAATGACTGGGGTTAATGGGCTCAAGGTGACCGTTCAGGGCGACGTAAAAAACCCCGACGGTTGGCAGGGCTCGATTACCAGCCCCATAAGCTATTCGAACGCTACCGGCATCAATAGCTTTACTGTGACCGACGGAGCCACGCCCCCGCATTCCGGCAACTTATCGTCAACAGGTATCAGTGCTGGAACCTTCGTTACCCTTTCATATGCGAAGTTGGGCGGAACCACCTACCAATACTCCCGGTTTGGATGGCTAAACGGTAGCAGTCCTGTTGACGCCAACAATACCGCCTTTTGGTACACACCTTTCGCACTAGCCAGTACCACACCGAAATCGCCGGCCAATGCCAACTATGCGGGTAAACAGCAAGCATTGGTGTACTTAGAGGGAGATACCGGTACAGCGTTTAATAGCAGTGCAGGCTCTGCAACTTGCGATGCCAGCGCAAGCTACACGGCCAGTAGTCAATCACTTCTGCTCAATTTGAGCAATTGCACCCAAGTAGCGTCATCGTTCAACATTTCAGGCAGCGTAACTTTGGCCAATGGAACGGGCTCGACAACCCTGACTGCAGTGCAGGCGGTGGGCGAACCCGACCAAACTACGGTCACCACATCGACGGTGAATTCCAGCAATTTCTTGCTAGCCGGACCCAACGGCGAGGAACTGGTTGGTGCAGCAACTGTCAATGGTTCTATTGGGTTGTCCGACGGTAGCGGCAGCACCAAACCTGCGATCTTCCTGGTCGTCTTTGGCGCCAAAAAGTCTTAACGCCGCTTGGGTTAATCGCTTCAATTGGAATCGGGTGCGCGTTACCCCGATTCCGATTCGTTTTCAGACAGTCCGCCGCGCTGGTAGTCAAGATTCGGCATTACGATCAGCGCGGCACCTAACGCAAGCCGGCACGGTCTCCCCTCAACCGGCAAAGCACAGAACCCGCTCACCGCACACCCCTATTCATTTGCGGGAAGAATGCGGACATGCAGGCAGAACTCGATTCGGCATTCCAGTTGTCGTCACCCCGGTACTTTGGTGTGGTAACG
>CAIOLZ010000431.1 GCA_903859265.1 uncultured beta proteobacterium | reverse complement strand
TGCCACTCGTCAATGCAGCGGCATCCTTGCGATTCAGGCGTCGTTACGCGGACGCGTTAAGGTGAAGGTTTCGAAGGGTGCGAGTTGGCCGTCGATGCCGACCACATCGTAGTAGGTCACCTTGATCGTGGTCATGCCACCGCGCACTGAACCGGGATCGACGTCGAATGCCGCAAATCCGTAGGCATTTGCGGCGTTGCGAACAGCCGACCATGGCGCGTGTTCGGTCACGTAAATCGGCGGCCTCTTGCCAGTCACCGGGTCAGGCGTCCCGACGGCCGTGATGACGCGGCACTGCGGAGGATGAAAGAACAATTCATTGGACGGGGCCGATGTTCCGCCACCGCCGATGACCATATGCACCGTGCCGTGGCTTGTGTCGATGGTGTCGGTATTGGTGACGCCCGGAACGGGGGTCAGTGTCTGGTTGGATTCCTGTCCCCGGATGGGATGCGAGCGCTCGTAATGGTGCTCATGGCCGCACACCACCAGGTCCACGCCATATTTGTCAAACAAGGGCATCCACTCTTCGCGGATTCCAAGGTCGGCGCCGTTGAACTTGTCGGCCGTGGAAATCGCGACCTGGTGCATGCATACGACAATCCAGTCCACGTTTCGGTCATGGCGCGCGGTTGCCAATTCGTTTTCCAGCCAGGCCTTTTGCGCGCCGGCGGAGTAACCCCGCACATAGGAATTGCCTGCGTCCTGGTACGTCACGTCGTCGTTGGCGATGCTGACCACGCGCACCGAGCCAGCGGTAAACGCGTACCAGAGTCCGCGGGTGACATCGGTCTGGCCAGAGGCGGGGGGTACGGAGAAATACGTTTGGTAGGCCTGGTATCCGATCGGCCCGTTGCCCAATTCGTTCTCATGGTTGCCGGGTGAGGGCATCCATGGCCGATTGCGCGCACTGCGGCTGTTGTTTTCCCAAAAATCCCACCAGGTCCGCACGCGGTCCTGGGAGAGATTGGCATAGCAGAGATCGCCATTGAACAAATGGAACAGCGGCTGCAGCCTTTCAACGCCCATCGTTGTGCTGGCAGCGGCAGGTGAACCGAGGTTGTCGTTGACATAAGGTGGGTTGGGCATCACCACCCCTTCTGGTGGCTTGAACTTCGTCCCGAGCGTGGGCGTTCCCTGGTCGCCAAAACTCGTGAAGGTGATCCGGGCCCGTCCATGTGGCGCGGTTCGAAAGGATCCGAACTCCGGCGCGGCGTTGTCGTGAACCGCGCCGTACAGATAGGCCGTGTCGCCCCTGAGCCGGGTCAGCTTGGCATGGTGGGCGTACACAACCTGGTGGGTTTTGGCGTCGGTGTAGCTGACCGTATCGGCCTTGACAATCTGCTCGAGTTTTCCATCCAGCCGCCCCAGGATTGCCCGGGCATTGTGAACTGGCTGCAGGGTGTGCCAGGACACTACTACCTGGGTCGATGCATCGGCGCCGAACTGCAGATGCAGTCCAGCCACTGGCGGTGTGGTCACCGGATCAACCGTTCGGCCAGGGACTGTCGCTGCATGTGCTGTTTCAGTCGCCAAACCGCCTGCGGTGAGGGCTGTTGCGCCCAGGCCCGCTGCTGCCAGCAGCTTGCGACGGCTGATTTGAAGGTCCGGTTCATCGTAGTCCATGGTGATTCCTGTTCTTCAGTCAACGATCAGTTGGATGGGTATGACACGGGGTGACGTATTGACTGGCCGAAGCTCGGGCGCATGCGCGAAGTAGCTCGGGCAGGCATAGCGTTCAATGTCATGTTTGTTCAAAGGAAATGAGCCGCAATTGGACAGCCTTCGAAAGGGTGAGTGGTACACACCGCATTGGAATTTTCCATCGGCAATTTTTTCAAGAAAGGCGCACTGGTGGTTCATGCAGCAATTGCCGCATTGCACACATTCGCCCTGGATATCGTCAGGTACCTGACTGACCTGGCCCAGAATATCCTGGAAAAAATGGACCGCCGGCCCTTTGCGCAATGCAGCAATGTGTACCAGCATCGCCCTGATGGTTTTTTTGTATTCAAAGGCAAAGCGTAACTTTGCAAAGATCAAGGTAGCCAGCAACGGAAGTACCGGAAGCAGCAGGTACATCGTAACAATGCAAAGGTTTGCAGCTATCACAGCGAATAATTTGCGCACGGCTTGGCTTTCTCCAAATTTGCCCGAGCATAAGTAAGCATTGCGGCAGTTCTGTGACAAATTACTCGTAATGTCCTAGTGGGCTGTATCCGCAAGCGGATCGATACGCTGGCCTCGCAGGAGTGCGAACGGTGAGGCCCAGTAAATCTGAATGTTGTGAACCGGATCGAGCAAAATTTTGCAGGCCCATGCAATGCCGCAAAGCGGGCTTCGGATGAAGAACAGATGCACCGTTCTGAATAGCAGACCGCCAGCACCCAGCGCCAACCACATGAGTCCCACGTCGTGCACATAGCCGTTGAAGTGGGTGGCTGGTTTTATCAGACCAAACAGACCAGGGCAAAAGTAAAGCAGCGCGGGAATCGATAGCCATACCGATATCAGGACGGCTTTGCGGCGCATGTTGAATCCGACCTTGATGGACTCCTTGAAGTCGTAGCTGGCGTCGTTGCGTTGGTCATAACCCCTGGGTTCAAAAAAGATATGGCCACTTTGTCGCGTGACCATACCGACGAGCCAGCCGACAATCGCGGCGGCAGCCGGGTCAACGAACAGCAACGCGTAAGCAACCAGAAAACTGATCGCGCTGATCAGGTGAAGCGTTTGATTGATGCGGCACTGGTGGTAGTACCTGTGGTCGTCCCATTGAAGTTGTCGGATTTTCTGAAGCAATGCATGCATGGTGTGTGTCCTTGGGGCTAGGTTGAATCGTTGTGACGGCAATCACGAGGGGCAATTTAGAAATTCCAAATGACAAAGCCATGACCTCTATCGTGATAGTTTGGTGACTATTGTTTTAGATCAAACTTATGAATGCGTCGCGGTGGACACCGACATTGCCGGTTGCCATCTTGATGCTTCAAACCGTCATTGGGCTGTCACATTGCGTCCGGATACTGGCCAGAGAACTCTCAGGGAGCCCACGCAATGAATACAACGACTGCCAGCACGCCCAAACCTATGGAGGGCCCGCGCCCCAATATCGATCAAAAGATGGGCGCTACCACCATCGTGATCTTTATTGGATTGCTCACTGTCGGTTTGCTGTTTACCGGATATAGCTTGTTTGGTGACATCACCACAGGGGGTGCCGAGCTGACCTCACTGTTCCCG
>CAIOLZ010000430.1 GCA_903859265.1 uncultured beta proteobacterium | reverse complement strand
GGGGCCAGGCCGCGCCGTGCTGTGGCCAAAGACCAGCCCGGAGTTGGAGCGCTCGGTTTGTTCGCTCAGCCGGTGGATGGAGGCGCTCAGTACGCTCTGGTCGGACAGCAGCTGCTCGAGTTCGGGCAGCGTGATGCTGTCAATGCGCTGGGCATCGGCACCGATGGCTGTCACGGCAGCATCCGCACCTTTGGAAGTTTGCGTGACAGCGTTTCCCATGCGCTCGACCGCAGCCGCACCCAGGGTTATTTGCGCAAGAGCGGGTGCCAATTGTGCGGAACCGGTGGCCGTGTTGTGCAGGGTGCCGCCCGCATCCCCAATGGCCCGGTCAATCGTCTTGCTGCGTTGCGCCAGCGTGTGCGTGATGCGGGCCATGTCGGTGAGGGTAGCGCTCAGGGCCTGCTGGTTTTGGGTGCTGAGAATCGCGTTGAGATTGTCAGAGGTCGTGTCCAGGCTGGAAAGCACCCGTGTCAGCACATTTTCCAGACGGGTCGATAGTGAGGGTGTGGTCGTGATGACCGGATAGCGTGCCCCGGGCAGTGCCCTGAGCAGCGGTGATTCACGGGCACCACCGGACAGTTCCACATAGGCGATGCCGGTCAGTCCCTGGGTTTTGAGAGTCGCCACCGTGTCGTGTTTGATTGGCGCACCCTCGACAATGGACAAAAGCAGATTGACGCGCTGGGGGTCCTGCGGGTCCAGCACAATGCTGCTCACCTTGCCAATTTCCACGCCGTTGTATTTGACAGGGGCGTTCTGGTTGAGCCCCGTGACGGACTCTTGCTCGACTGCCAGGTAAGTCTCATAGCGCTGGTGCCACATTCCGCCGGAGGCCAGCCAAAGTGCTGCTCCTACCAGGGCGGCACCAAGCGCCAGCACAAAAGCGCCGACCAGACCCAGATTCACTTTGGTTTCCATGCCTGTCCCGTGGGCTGATGCTGTGCAAAGGCGTTACCGCCCCGCGTGCCGGTAAAGAAGCGATGCACCGCCGGGAGCTTTTGCGTGGAGAGTTCCGGCATGGAACCGAGCCCCTGAACCTTTCCATCGGCCAGTACCGCTACGCGGTCGGCGACGTGCCAGAGCAGATCCAGATCGTGTGTGACCATGACGATGCTGATGTTCTGCTGTTTTCGAAGTGCCAGTATGAGGTCGTCAACGCCGTCGGCGCTCTGCGGGTCCAGACCGGCGGTGGGCTCATCCAGAAAGAGCAGCTCCGGCTCCAGCGCCAGCGCGCGGGCCAGGGAAGCACGTTTGAGCATCCCTCCGCTCAGACTCGATGGATATTGGGCACCGACCTCGGGCTTGAGACCGCTTAGCGCAATTTTTTCTGCGGCCAAGGCGTCCACTTCCACGCCCGAGAGATGGCGGTGTTCACGCATCGGCAAGCCCACGTTCTCAAGCACGGTGAGCGCGGCAAACAATCCGCCATACTGGAACATCACACCCCAGCGTTTTCGCAGACCCAAAATCTGTTCGGACGTGGCCTGTGGCAGGTTCACACCCAATATGCGCAGGCTGCCGGAATCGGGACGGTGCAGCAAAATCATTTCACGCAGTAGCGTTGACTTGCCGGAGCCGCTGCCACCTACGATGGCAAAAATTTCGCCTTTGCGAACCTCCAGGTTCAGACCTTGATGCACCATCTTGTTGCCAAAATGGGTGCAGACATTTTGCAATTGAATGACCGGCTCGGTAGGTGTGTTGGCAGGGGTCACGCTACAAATCCAGTACGCTGAAAACGACTGAAAAAACGGCGTCCACCACGATCACCATGAAGATGGACCACACCACGCTGCGCGTGGTCTGCTGGCCAACGCCATCTGCACCGCCCTGCGCGCGAAAGCCCTGAAAGCAACTTGCTACCACGATGATGAAGGCAAACACAGGCGCCTTGAGCACGCCCACCAGGTAGTCGGTTACCGATACGGCCTTGACGAAGCGCTCCACAAACTCTGCGTAGCCCACGCCGAGGCGCGTTTTTGCCATCAGCATGCCCCCGCCCACGCCCATCAGGTCGGCATAAACGGTGAGCAAGGGAAGCGCGATCACCAGGGCCATGAGCTTGGGCAGCACCAGCATTTCCTGCGGTGCAATCCCGATGGTGCGCATTGCATCCATTTCCTCAGTGACGACCATGGTGCCAATCTGCGCTGCATAGGCCGCGCCGGAACGGCCGGCGATGATGATGGCGGTGATCAGCGGCGCAAACTCGCGCAGCAGCGACAGACCCACCAGATCGACCACGAAAATGTTGGCACCGAAGGCTCGCAACTGGCCAGCGCCCTGGTAGGCCACCACCACACCCATCAAAAAAGCCAACAGGCCGACGATGGGCAGTGCGTTCAGCCCGGCACTGCGGATGTTGAAAGCCACCGGACGCCAGCGCAGGTGCGCAGGTTTGCGAAGGCACAGCAAGCACGCCAGCGCCGTTTCACCGATAAATTCGAGCAAGGCCCATGCCTGCCTGCCCGCAGCAACGGTGGCCCCGCCAAGCGCCGTGCTCAGGATCTGCATGGGGCTTTGTCAACGGGCAGCGCCGCGCTCACCGATTCGGGGTCGGGCGATGGCCTGGTCTGCGTAGCCAATGACTTGCATTCGCAGTCCGCGCATCCGCATGGGCTTGTCATCCAGCAGTTTGCCGATGAACTCCAGCAGCTCTCCGAGAAAGGTTTTCGCAATTCCCTGGATTTGGTTTTTGGTCATGGTGAATTTCCGGAGTTTGAAATAAAGGATGCGCCGCCTGGCGTGTTGCACACAGGCGATCCTAGGCAGGGCAGGCCAATAGTTCGGTTCGCAGTCCCACATTGAGGCGCCCTTTGTTGTGTGCCCTGGCGCACGGACGGCGCCAATCGCTGTGGGCACCATCAATGCCGCGCCACGTGTTTGTGGACTTCTCCAAAACCGGTGGATGCCTTGGAAATAACTTCTGCCTTAGTGCGCTACTTACCGCTCATGCTGCTTCGCGGTGGCACCATCGTGCTCAAGTTCGGGCTGAGTTTTTATGTCGCCCGCTTCATTGGCCTGAGCGAACTGGGGGTGTACGGACTGGTGGTGGGAGCGACTCTGGTGCTGCCCAATTTTTACCGTGCGGGTCTCACCAGCAGTATTGCAAGGTCTCTGCTCGATGCAGAGCCAGCGCGCATGACCCATGACCTGCGCCACTATCTGATCTGGACACTGGGCTGCTACGGCCTGAGTTTGGGTGTTCTGCCGCTCTTACAGGGCATAGGCGCGTTCAAGACACTGCAGGTCAATCTATACGTGGTCTGGCTGATTGTGCTGGCCGAACACCTGGCGGCGGACATGACATTGCTGCTCAACAATCTCTACCAGACGCGCGCCGCCAATGTTTATGGCCTGGTCCAGACTGCAATCTGGGTGGTTCCCTTTGTTACCTTGGGGCTGGTGTTTCCGGCACTGCGCACCCTTTCGGCCCTGCTAGGGTTCTGGGCAGCGGGGGCGCTGCTGGCGGTGCTGGGATGTGCCATGCTCTTTCGACACTGGCCCTGGCGGGATGCGGCACCCATCCGGCAGGGCTGGTTTAGCACCAACCTGCGGGCTGCGGGCTATCTGTATTTTTCGGACCTGACCGGCACGGCGGGCCAGTTTGTGGACCGCTATCTGATTGCCGCATTGATCGATGTAGAGCATGCCGGCATCTACACCCTTTTCTTTCAACTCGCCAACGCGGTTTACACGCTGGTGTCCTCGAGCATCGTCAATATTCATCGCCCCAGGGTACTTTCCGCCTTTCAAAAAGGTGCGGTTCTGACCGCTGTTGCAGGCCTGCACGCACTGCAGCGCGAGGCCATCGCCAGCATGCTGGGCCTGTCGTTTCTGACCGGAGCGCTATTTCATTTCGCCGCGCCGCTGCTCAAGCGTCCGCTGGTTCTGGCATTCCTGCCGCTGATGTGGTGCACCTTCGCAGCCACAATTGTCAAGGCCTGGTGCCTGACTTCGTTCATCGAGCTGTATGCACGCCACTTTGACCGGGAGTTATTCCGGCTCAACCTGCTGGTGCTGGTGCTGGTGACGCTGGGCTGTGTAGCCGTTATCCCGTTGTTAGGCATTTATGGAATTCCGGTGGCCACTTCACTGACCTATTTGTGCATCCTGCTGCTGGTGCGCAAGTCCGTGCGGTTCAAAGATTTGGCGACACCCCATGGACGTTAGGAATTGCATCATGGTGTGCGACAGCGCCGCCCACAACGGTGGCGTGAGCGCGGTATTGCTGCAGCAGGCCCGCGGCCTGCAGGCTGCGGGCATCCGCGTGTACGTGTTCGCAATGTTCGGTCCGGTGGATTGCGCGCTGACCTTGCACACGGATGGGGTGGTGTGCATGTACAACACACCAATGCCGCGCAACCGGTTGGCCGAGATCTGGAACCTGGCCTCGGTTCCGGCCCTGCACAACTACCTCGACAGATTTTCCAGACGTGACACTCTGGTGCATATTCATGCGCTGTCCGGCGGCCTGTCACCATCTCTTGCCATGGCCTTGCGCGCAGCGAACTTCTCCTACGTCATCACTGCCCACGATGCAGGCTGGGCATGTCCCACCGGCTACTTCTACCATTTCGGCAAAGCAGCGCCCTGCAGCTATGTGCCACTTTCGGCAGCCTGCATTGCAAGCCGGTGCGACAAACGCAGCTATCTGCACAAGGTGTACAAAGTTATCAAGGTTGCGACGCTGGACTACGTGTCGCACCTCAAGCGCGATGCAGCAGCCATCCTGGTGCCCAGCGCAATGCTGGGCGAAAGATTGCACAGCCGGGTTCCGCCATGCACCCCGCTGGTCACTTTGCCCAACCCGGTGAACGCTGTCGATGAGGGTCCGCGTGATGCGCCGGGTGAGGGCTTTCTTTTCGTGGGCCGGATATGGGAAGAAAAGGGCATCCTGGAATTTTTGCAAACGCTCGCCGGCCACTATTCCCTGACGGTGGTGGGCGACGGTCCGCGCCGGGATGAACTGGCCAAACGTTATCCGGGCGTGGTGTTCAAAGGCTGGCTCGCGCAAGATGCGGTGGCGCGCGAAATGCGGCTGGCACGGGCCCTGATCGTGCCCAGCATCCAACTCGATGCCTTCGGTCTGGTAGTTGCCGAGGCTTTGGCGATGGGCGTTCCGGTCGTGGTGAGTGACCGTGCGGGGGCTGCTGAAATGGTTCAGTCGGGTGTGAACGGCTTTGTGGTTGACATGGCGCAGCCGCAGCAATTGATGGATGCCTGCGAAGCCCTCATGGACACACGTCAGGCGCGCACCATGTGCCGCAACGCCTATGTGAGTTACTGGCGAAGCCCCCTTACCACCGCGATTTATGTGGATGCGCTGCTGGCGATCTACCGCTCGGTGGTCCCGCCGGTGGATCGCGGCCGGCAGTCAAACAGCAGGTAAGCCTGTTCCTGTCTGTGGGGTGGCGAACTGTCATTCGCACACGGATCTCCTATGGTGCAGGCAGGCTTGAACGCCCCGCATTTCAACATTTTAAAAGGATCCACTATGTACGCTCTCGCGCTGCGCCGCAACTTCCACAAGGTGATTCTCGTAACCGCGGTTGCGTTGTCGATCGGCCTTCCAGCGCAACAAGCGTTGGCTGACACTGCCGAGGAGTTGAACCAGCAGTCAGACCTGGCGCTGCAAGCCCTTTACAAAACCCATCCTGAAGCACTTGGCTTGTCCAAAACTGCCAAGGCAATTCTGGTTTTTCCAAAAATCATCAAAGCCGGGCTGGTGTTTGGCGGCAGCTACGGCGAGGGCGAGATGACACGTGGCGGCAAACACGCCGGCTACTACAACTCGGTCTCGGCCTCCTGGGGTTGGCAAGCGGGCGCAGAGTCCTACGGCTATGTCGTGTTCCTGATGAATGAAAGGGCGGTGCAGTATCTCAACAAGTCAAAAGGCTGGGAAATTGGCGTCGGCCCGACTGTCGTTGTGGTTGACGAGGGGGCCGCAAAAAACCTGTCAACGACGACCCTCAAGGACGACGCCTATGCCTTCATCTTCGACCAGCAGGGCCTGATGGCGAGTTTGAGTATTGAAGGCACAAAAATTTCCCCGATCCACAAAAAATAATAGGAAAGGAAATCCCATGAACACCATCCGCGCAGGCAACGCTGTGCAACCAGCCGCAAGCCGGCCGCTCGAACGCCTGGCTTGGATGGCTTCGGCGCTTGTGATGCTTGCCGGTTCGGCCGGATGCGCCAACACGACTTTGAAAAGCGACAAGCTGCAACTCGCGCGCCAGTCCGAAGTTCACGCGGCCAACATGGGCGCCAACGAATTTGCGCCGGTTGAGATGCAGGCTGCCAGAGACCGGCTGGGGT
>CAIOLZ010000429.1 GCA_903859265.1 uncultured beta proteobacterium | reverse complement strand
CGATGCGCTGCACAAAGAAGTCTGGGGCCAGGGCTTCGCGGCTCCAACTTTCAGCGAAGAAATCGAGATCGTCTCGCAGCGCCTGGTGGGTGAAAAACACCTGCAGCTCAAGCTCAAGCACCGCGGCCAGCCGGTTGACGGTATCTGGTTTGGCCATACCGAACAGTTACCCCCCAAAGTCAAACTCGCCTTCCGTCTGGATGCCGATGAATGGAACGGCGTGCGGCGCGTGCGCTTTTTGGTCGAAGGGGCAGAAGTGCAGGCGCCAGCCGTGTAAGCCCCATGCAGCTTTTGGCGCGCACACTCCCGCGCGCAGCATTTTTCACCGCAATCACCATCCCAATCCAAGGAGAACCCCATGTCCCGTGAAGTCGTAGTTGTCAGCGCCGTTCGCACCGCCATCGGCACTTTTGGCGGAAGCCTCAAAGACATTCCCCCCACTGAGCTTGCGGCGCAGGTGGTGCGCGAGTCGCTCGCACGCGCCAGCGTGGAAGGCAAGGACGTCGGACATGTGGTGTTCGGCCACGTCGTCAACACCGAGCCCAAGGACATGTACCTTTCGCGCGTAGCGGCCATCCACGGTGGCTGCGCTGAAGGCACGCCAGCCTTCAACGTCAACCGCTTGTGTGGCTCGGGCCTGCAAGCCATTGTCAGCGCCAGCCAGAGCATTTTGCTGGGCGACGCCGACATCGCCATTGGAGGTGGTGCCGAAAACATGAGCCGCGGACCCTACGCGTCGCTAACCGCGCGCTGGGGCGCACGCATGGGTGACACCAAAATGGTGGACATGGTGGTGGGCGCACTGCACGACCCGTTCCAGAACATCCACATGGGTGTCACCGCCGAAAACATTGCCGCCAAATGGGGCATCAGCCGCGAAGAGCAGGACGCGATTGCGGTAGAGAGCCACAACCGCGCACAACGCGCCACCGAAGCCGGATATTTCCAGTCCCAGATCACGCCGGTGATTCTCAAGAGCAAAAAAGGCGACCTTGCCTATGCCACCGACGAGCACTTCCGCCCCAACTGCACCCTCGCGGACATGGCCAAACTCAAGCCCGTTTTCATCAAGGAAAACGGAACGGTGACGGCCGGCAATGCCTCCGGAATCAATGATGCGGCGGCTGCCGTTGTGCTGATGGAAGCGGGCACCGCCAAGGCGCGGGGCCTCAAGCCTATGGCGCGCCTGGTGGCTTACGCGCATGCCGGCGTGGACCCCAAATACATGGGTATAGGCCCGGTTCCGGCGACCCGATTGGCCTTGCAAAAAGCCGGTCTCACGGTCAATGACCTGGACGTGATTGAAGCCAACGAAGCGTTTGCCGCGCAAGCCTGCGCCGTGACCCGCGACCTCGGCCTCGACCCCGCCAAGGTCAACCCCAACGGATCGGGCATTTCGCTGGGCCACCCGATTGGTGCTACCGGCGCCTTGATCACGGTCAAGGCCCTGTATGAGTTGGAGCGCATCGGTGGCAAATATGCGCTGGTGACCATGTGTATCGGCGGCGGTCAGGGCATTGCAGCCATCTTTGAGCGCAGCGTTTGAGCGAAAAATGCATGAACACTTGACCCATCTCAAAGCACGGATGGGTCAGGGGCTTAAGCTGTGCAATCCTCACTTTGCCGACATCGGCATTCAAAATGATTGCATCGGACCCCATCTCCACTGTTATTCCCGAAGATAGTGCCCAATGGCTGCGAAAGAGCGGCCTGCAAGCGTTGCATCTCGGTGGCAAAACGCTGCTGCCAATTGTGCAGGGCGGCATGGGAATCGGCATTTCGGGCCACCGGTTGGCTGGGGGGTGTTGCAGCCATGGGCGCCATGGGGACCTTGTCCAGCGTCGATTTGCGCCGACACCACCCTGACCTGATGGACGAAACCCGCGATCTCAAGCCGGGCGACGCCGCCAAAAACGCCATCAATGCCGCCAATCTGGTTGCCATTGACCGGGAAATTGCAGCGGCCCGGGCGCGTTCAAACGGCAAAGGTCTGCTCGCCATGAACGTGATGCGCGCGGTCAACGAGTACGCCGCCTCGGTCAGCCGTGCGCTGGCCAACGGCATTGACGCAGTGGTGGTTGGTGCGGGTTTGCCGCTGGATTTACCCGATTTGGCCCGCGAGCACCCGAAAACGCTGCTGATCCCCATACTGTCGGACGCACGCGGCGTGCAGCTGCTGGTTAAAAAATGGGAGCGCAAAAAACGCCTGCCCGACGCCATCGTGATTGAACATCCGGGGCTTGCAGGCGGTCACCTCGGCGCTGCCAGGATCTCCGACCTGAAAGACCCGCGCTTCGCATTTGAAACGGTGATTCCGCAAGCACGCCAGTTTTTCAAGGAAGCAGGCATAGAGCGGGAAATCGCGCTGATCGCCGCCGGCGGCATCAGCAACCATGAGGACATTGCACGCCTGCAGTCGCTGGGCGCGTCGGCCGTGCAATTGGGTACTGCATTTGCCGTCACGCAGGAAAGCGACGCCCATGCAGCGTTCAAGCAAGTGCTCGCAGAGGCTGGCGAAGATGACATGGTGGAGTTCACCAGCGTCGCCGGACTGCCAGCACGCGCCGTGGGCACGCCCTGGCTGCGCGCCTATCTCAAGATCGAACCCAGGCTGCAGGCCATGGCCCACGCCAAATCGCGCTGCACCAAGAACTTCGATTGCCTGGCCCAATGTGGACTGCGTGATGGACTGCCGGGCTGGGGCCAGTTTTGCATTGACAACCAGCTGGCAGCTGCGCTGCGGGGCGACCTTAAAAAAGGCCTTTTCTTCCGGGGTGCGGGCCGCCTGCCGTTTGGCGACCAAATCCGCAGCGTGAGTGAACTGGTGGAGCGCCTGCTCACACCCCCCGCGGCCCTGGCGGCCTGAAATTTATCAGCCGCCCTGAAAACCGCCGGCCCTCAAAGTCACTACCAGCGTGTCACGGTAGTGCCCGGCATCCGCGAGGCTGGATCCATCGACCTGTACGGGCTGGATCGGGGTTGACTCGTGAATCACCCGCGCATCGTCGAGCAGCAGCAATGACCACGGCTCGGTCAGCGTAAAACGCTGACCATTGGGACCAGCGGCCTCAAACACACGGGTTTCGCCGCCCTTGACACCCCGCCGGTCCACCAGGAATACCGCAACCAGATCCACGCCATCCCGATGCGCGCCTTCGGGCGTAGGACGGCCAATGCCATCGGTCGTGTCAATACGAAACTGGTGTGCCTCGACAAACCAGGGCTGCGCGCCTTTGTGGCTGGAGCAGATTTGCGCCAGCCACACCAGCAAACGCCGCCAGTCGTCCTGCTCCAGAATTTCAGGAGCCATGGCTTCAAAGTGGCGCTGCATGCCGCCGTGCAGCGCGTTGTATTCCAGGGGTTGCCAGTGCGGACGCTGCGGCACCAGCACAGCACGGTCGCCCTCCACCACAAAGCAGCTATGACGGCGCCTGCGGTAGCGACCTCCGTCTTTGAGATAGGCGTCGGCGGGCAAGTCGTTCCAAAGCGCTCGCCATGCCAGCAGTTGCGCCTGGGCAATTCCGCTGAGCCCCGCCACCTGTTTGGCACTTAAAACGGCATAGCCCGGGTGTTGCAACGCAGCCCTAATGGATTGGGCATCCAGGGATAAGGGCGGAGAAAAGGTAATGGTCATCCCTAAACTTTAACGCCTGATCACAAGGACGCGGGTGCCGCTTTGGCACGAATACTGCTTGATGCTCTCCGACAGCCACATGGCAATTCAGATATACATATGTTTTTTTTGCATATGAAACTAGCGAAAACCCTGAGAATGGGCGCTTAACATAAACTTACATTTGTGTGCTTGTAATGGGTTGCCGGTTTACCGAAACCAGACCCTGCTTATTTAACTGGAGATGTTCGTTATGAAATTGATTCGATTGAAAACCGCCATGGTATTGGTCGCTGCTACCGGCGCCCTGGCTGCCGCCCCCGCTTTTGCCGGCAAAACCCTGGATGCCATCAAGGCACGCGGTCAGGTGATATGCGGTGTCAATACCGGTCTGGCAGGTTTCAGTGCGGCAGACTCCAATGGCAAATGGACCGGCATGGACGTGGATGTTTGCCGGGCAGTTGCCGCAGCCGTTTTGAGCGATCCCGAAAAAGTCAAATATGTGCCGCTGAACGCGCAACAGCGTTTCACAGCCTTGCAGTCCGGTGAAGTTGACGTTCTGGCGCGCAACACCACGTTTACGCTGACCCGTGACGCATCGTTGGGCCTGTCCCAAACCGCCGTCACTTATTACGACGGCCAGGGCTTTTTGGTCACTACCAAAAGCAAGATCAAGAGCGCCAAGCAACTCAAAGGACAAACCGTCTGCGTTCAATCCGGCACCACCACCGAGAAAAACCTGACCGACTACTCCAAAGCCGCCGGGCTCAATATCAAACCTGTAGTGTTTGAAAAGCTCGAAGCCGCTGAAGGCGCCTATTTTTCGGGACGTTGCGTGGCTTACACTACCGATGCCTCCGGCCTGGCGTCCACCCGCAACAAGGTTGCCAAAAACCCGGCTGATCACGTGATCCTGCCCGACCTGATCTCCAAGGAACCGCTTGGACCGATGGTTCGCCGCGGTGACGACGACTGGACCGCCATCGTCAAATGGACGATTTACGGGCTGCTGGAATCCGAAGAATACGGTGTCACCGCCGCCAACGCCGATGACCAGAAGGCCAATAGCAAAGACCCCGTGGTAGGCCGCCTGCTGGGCTCCACCGAAGACATCGGCAAGTTGCTCGGACTGGACAAAGAGTGGCTGTACCGCGCCATCAAAGCCACCGGTAACTACGGTGAAATCTTTGAGCGCAACGTCGGACCCAAATCGGCCCTGCAACTGCCACGCGGCTTGAACAACCAGTGGAACAAGGGTGGCATCCAGTACGCACCACCGCTGCGTTAATTTGAAAGCATGATCCAGAAGGGGCGGGTGCAACCAAGTTGCCCTGCCCCTTTCCAATTGCGACGCAAACAGGCCCTTCATTTATGTCCACACCTTCCACCCCGCCCAAAAAATCCTGGTCCTGGCGCAGCCAGGCATTCCGGGGCTTGATCTATCAGGTGGTGACCGTTGTTTTGATTGTGCTGGTGGTGCTCTACCTGGCCAATAACACGAACACCAACATGAGGGCCCGCGGTATTCAAAGCGGGTTTGATTTCATGATGGGAGGCGCTGGTTTTGACATCGGGGAAAGTCTGTTCCCCTATGACTCCGCCGATCCCTACTGGAAGGCATTTCTGGTGGGCTTCGTCAATACCCTGCGGGTCGCTGTGGTGGGCATTGTTTTGACCACCATCCTTGGAACACTCATCGGCGTAGGCCGGTTTTCCCGCAACGCTCTGGTGCGGGGCTTGTGTCTCTGTTACGTCGAGTTTTTCCGCAACATCCCTATCCTTTTGCAATTGCTGATGTGGTACCTGATGTTCACCGAAGTGTTGCCGGAATCAGCAGCACCCCTGACATTGGGCCCGTTTTTTCTGAGCAAAGGGGGCTTGAATTTTCCGATTCCAGTATGGTCCTCTGGCTACACACTGGGAGCCTGGGGCTTGGTGGCGGGCGTTGTTGCGGCAGTTTTTTACCGACGCTATGCACACGCCTCCTTTGAAAGAACCGGTGTGCCAAAAAGCACGGTGCTGGCCCCCATCGGCATCGCCATTGCGTTCGGTATTTTGGGATGGTTGCTGGGCGGCGCACCCATGGAAATGAACCGGCCCGTGCAAGGCGAATTCGCCATCGAGAACGGGGGCGCGTTAACGCCTGAATACATGTCGGTGCTGCTCGGGCTGACGGTCTATACCGCGTCTTTTGTGGCCGAAGTGGTCCGCGGCGGCATCCAATCGGTCGCCCTGGGCCAATCAGAAGCCGCCAGTGCTTTGGGGCTCGCACGCGGCCAAACCATGCGCCTGGTGATGCTGCCGCAAGCACTGCGCGTCATTATTCCGCCGCTCACCAACCAGTACCTGAACCTGACCAAAAACTCCAGCCTCGCAGTGGCTATTGGCTACCCTGATGTGGTGTCGATTGCCAACACCGCAATCAACCAGACAGGGCGTGCCGTGGAATGCATTGCGATCATCATGCTGGTGTACCTGAGCACGTCCCTGTTCACATCCGTCATGATGAATTGGTACAACAACCGTTCTGCCATTCAGGAACGCTGAGGCCCCGCCATGACAGCTACTACATTCGAACCCATAGCCGCCCGGCCCGCGCCGGTCAAAACCCAGGGGCTGGTTGCCTGGGCGCGCTTGAACCTATTTGGCGGCGTATCGACCACCATTGGCACAATTTTGATTGGCGCTGCGCTTGCACTGCTCATTCCCAAACTGCTGGGCTGGGGACTGA
Organism: uncultured beta proteobacterium; assembly: GCA_903859265.1. GTDB lineage: Bacteria > Pseudomonadota > Gammaproteobacteria > Burkholderiales > Burkholderiaceae_C > Allorhodoferax. Next base: position 791 of record CAIOLZ010000429.1, on the reverse strand, counting down.
TCAACGCCGTATTTGCCAAAGACTATGAGGCCTGCCATGCAGCCAGTGGCGCTTGCTGGGGCGTGGTGGCAGAAAAATTCCGCATCATCATCTTCGGCCGCTACCCGTTTGAAGAACAGTGGCGCGCGCTGATTGCCACGGTTTTGCTGCTGGGCCTGCTGATTGCAAGCTGCATGCGCGTTTGCTGGCGACCCTGGCTCGGTGCAGCATGGGTGTTGGTGCTGGGTACCTACTTCACCCTGATGTTTGGCGGCGTGATTGGCCTGTCCAGGGTGGAAACAGACCGCTGGGGCGGCCTTCCGCTGACCATTTTGCTGGCATCAGTGTCCATGGCACTGGCATTTCCGATCTCTCTGGTGATCGCACTGGGGCGGCGCTCCAAGCTGCCGGCGATCCGCAGCGTGTGTGCCATTTACGTCGAGCTGATCCGGGGCGTGCCCTTGATCTCGGTGCTGTTCATGGCCTCTTTCATGTTCCCGCTGCTGATGCCGCAGGGGTTCACGATCGATGTGCTGGTGCGCGTGCTGGCGGGTATCACGTTTTTTGCTGCCGCCTATATGGCCGAGGTGATTCGTGGCGGGCTGCAAGCGGTGCCCAAGGGACAGGTGGAGGCGGCTGCAACGCTCGGGCTGTCTTACTGGCAAACGCAGCGCAAAATCGTATTGCCCCAGGCGCTGGCGATGGTGATACCTGGGATCATGAACAACTTTATTTCAACCTTCAAGGACACCTCGCTGGTGACCATCGTGAGCCTGTACGAATTGACCGGCGCGATGAGCCTGGCCCTGAAT
>CAIOLZ010000428.1 GCA_903859265.1 uncultured beta proteobacterium | reverse complement strand
CTTGACGTTTCTGATAGTGCTTACGACGACGCATTTTGAAAATGCGCACTTTGTCGTGCTTGCCGTGAGAAATTACTGTGACCGTAACGGTCGCGCCGGACACCAAGGGAGTGCCAACCTTCAGTTCAGCGCCGTTTCCGACAGCCAAAACCTGGTCGATCACAATCTCTTGGCCTACGTCCGCAGCAATCTGTTCTACTTTAATTTTTTCGCCAGCAGCAACCCGATATTGTTTGCCACCGGTTTTTATGACCGCGTACATGTTGACCTCTTTAACTTGACTCTGCAAACGAATTTTCGCAGAGCCGCCGAGTATAACAGTCCGGCACCATCACGTCAAACACTGCGCAAGACGCCATCACTGCGACGGATAGGCTTCCTATAATCGGAGCGAAACACCCGGTAAATCGCCTTGCAAGCTCCAACCAGCGCCACCATCATCGATCTGAGCATCATTGACGCAGACATGCGCCAAGTCGATCGGGTTATATCGCAAAGGCTGAATTCATCGGTGCCGATGGTGGATCAGGTCTGCCGCTACATCATTGGTGCCGGCGGTAAAAGGTTGCGGCCTGCGTTGCTTTTATTGTGCAGCGGGGCACTGGGTTATGAAGACCAGCAGCGGTTCAACATGGCGGCAGTCGTGGAATTCATCCATACCGCCACCCTGCTGCATGACGACGTGGTTGACGATTCAACCCTGCGTCGCGGGCGGGCAACCGCCAATTCCGCTTTCGGCAACCCGGCAAGTGTTTTGGTGGGCGACTTTCTTTACTCGCGCGCGTTTCAAATGATGGTCGATGCGCGCAGCATGCGCATCATGGAAGTGCTGTCCGACGCGACCAACGTGATCGCAGAGGGAGAAGTCCTTCAGCTGATGAACATGCACAACGCCGACCTCAGTGAGCAAGGTTATGTCCAGGTCATCCGGTCCAAAACCGCCAAACTTTTCGAAGCCAGCGCGCGCGTAGGCGCCATATTGGCAGGGGCTGCGCCTGAAATTGAGGCAGCCTGCGCCGATTATGGTCAAGCACTGGGAACCGCATTTCAGGTGATTGACGATGTGCTGGACTACGCCGGTGACGCCGGCGTGATGGGCAAAAGTCTGGGTGACGATTTGCGCGAAGGCAAGGCAACCCTGCCCCTGATTGTCGCGATGCAACGTGGCTTACCTGACGAAACGCAAACCATCCGGTCAGCGATCGAAACGGGTGATGTGGGACAGCTTTCCACCATCATCGGTATCGTGAAGCGTACCGGCGCGCTGGATATTTCCAGACGTGCCGCCAACATCGAGGCACAGCGCGCAGTGAGCGCCGCCGGACTTCTGCCTGCGGGCCTGCACGCAGAGTGCTTGGTACAATTGGCGTCTCAGTTGCTAGACAGAAACCACTGAGCGGTTTGTGTCCATTGCATCCACAGCGGGGTGTAGCTTAGTCTGGTAAAGCGCTACGTTCGGGACGTAGAGACCGGAGGTTCGAATCCTCTCACCCCGACCAGACAATCCACTATTGGTTCTCTCAGGCACGGGCATCGCCCCAGCGCAGACGCGCAGCGTCATCACCGCTGTACAGCGTTTCGCCGTGCCGGTTGACGCAATATTGCCGGGACACAATCATTTCAAAGAAGTGCATGTCCGGGGCAATTCGGGTGTACTCAAAAAGAATACTCCGCGTGATGCGGGCACCTGCGCGAATGACGCTGCCGTGGCCAATCCATGCCGGACCGATGATGGTTGCACCCGGCTCGACTTTCACGCTGGAGCCGATGTACACCGGCCCTTCAATTTTCACCTGGTCCCATGGGATCTGCGTGTTCAAACCCACCCAGACACCGGGTCTGACCTGGGTTCCGGGCATCCGCATTTCGGCAATTTCACCCTTCAAGACGCGTTGCAGAACCGACCAGTAATCACTGACCCGGCCAATGTCAATCCAGTGAAACGGGCGGTTTTGGACATAGAACGGTTGCTGCTCTCGCACGAGCTGCGGAAATAGGTCGGCGCCGATGTCGTACACCTGGTCCGGCGGCACCTTGCTCAGAACGTCGGGCTCGAACAGATAGATGCCAGTGCTGGCCAAGGTGGACTTGGCATCCTGCGGCTTAGGCTTTTCCTGGAACGAGAGAATCCGGCCCTGATCGTCTGCAACGGCAATGCCGTAAGACTCTACGTCCGCGAGGGGCACTTCCAGCGCAACAACACTGGCAATCGCGCCTTTGGCGTGGTGTTCGTTAATCGCAGCCGAAATGTCCAGGTCAATCAGCGCGTCGCCGCACAGCACCAGAACCGTCTCGTCAAAAAAGCCGCTGAAGTCCTGGATTTTGCGCATGCCCCCGGCCGACCCCATAGGCTTGGGCAGGATGTCACCATGCTCACGCACGCCCTCATAGGAGTAGCCGATTTCGACACCCCAGCGGCTGCCATCCCCAAAATACTGCTCGATGCGCTGGTGGTGGTAGGCCACGTTGACCATGATCTGGTTGATGCCGTGGCGCGCAAGGTGCTCGATCAGGTATTCCATCACTGGCTTGCCCAAAATCGGCACCATGGGCTTGGGCAAGTCCTTGGTGAGAGGCCTCACGCGAGTGCCCTGCCCTGCAGCCAGAATCATGCCCTTTGCCATCTGCTTTTCTCCTTGAAGCCGTAGATAAAGCCTGCCGTCCGGGCAAAGCGCTGCGATCTTACAGGGCGATTTTTACAGTGGGTTAAATTTTTCACCGAACTGTAACTGTCATATTTCGGACATAGCATTTGTCATGTTTTCAATTTACTGGGGGCTAAATTCATGAAAATCACCGTCATCGGAACTGGCTATGTGGGCCTGGTTTCAGGGGCTTGTTTTGCAGATGTGGGGAACGACGTGCTGTGTCTGGACGTGGATCCGGCAAAAATTCAGATCCTCGAAGACGGCGGAATCCCCATCTTTGAGCCTGGTTTGAAAGAGATGGTGCATCGCAATGTGGCCGCCGGGCGGCTGCACTTCACCACCGACGTGGAACGGGCCGCACATTTCGGAACTGTTCAGTTCATCGCTGTGGGCACACCCCCCGACGAAGATGGCTCTGCCGATATGAAGTACGTCATCGCCGCGGCCCGCAATATTGGCCGCTACATGACCGACTACAAGGTCGTGGTGGACAAAAGCACGGTGCCGGTAGGAACTGCAGACCGCGTGAAGGCGGCCATTTCGGAAGAACTCGCAAAGCGCGGTGCGGCCATCCCGTTCAGCGTGGTCAGCAACCCCGAGTTTTTGAAAGAGGGCGCTGCCATTGACGATTTCATGCGTCCGGACCGGATCGTGGTGGGTTGCGATGACGAGCAGGCGGCACTCAATATGCGCGCGCTGTATGCCCCCATCCAGCGCAACCACGACCGGCTGATCCTGATGGACATTCGCAGCGCCGAGCTGACCAAATACGCCGCCAATGCGATGCTGGCCACCCGCATCAGTTTTATGAACGAGTTGGCCAATCTGGCAGAGGTTCTGGGCGCCGACATTGAAAATGTGCGCAAAGGTATTGGTTCGGACCCGCGCATTGGCTATGACTTTTTGTATGCCGGCGCTGGCTACGGGGGTTCATGCTTCCCCAAGGATGTGCAGGCACTGGTCAAGACCGCGCAGGATGATGCAGGCATCCATCTCAAGGTGTTGCACGCCGTAGAGGAGGCCAATGACGCCCAGAAACGGGTGCTGGGCAGCAAGGTGCTCAAGCGCTTTGGCCCGAATCTGGCGGGCAAGCACTTTGCCATGTGGGGCCTGGCATTCAAGGCCAATACGGACGACATGCGCAAGGCCACCAGCCGTGAGGTCATCGCGGATTTGCTGGCCGCTGGTGCCACTGTGACTGCCTACGACCCGGTTGCCATGGCCGAGGCGCAGCACTGCTTTCCGGGTGAAACGCGGCTGACGTTTGCTGACAGCCAGACCGCCGCACTGGAAAATGCGGACGCGTTGATCATCGTGACCGAGTGGCGCGAGTTTCGAAGCCCCAACTTTGACACCATCAAAAGCAAGCTGAAAAACCCGGTCATTTTTGATGGGCGCAATCTCTATGACCCGACACTGGTTCGCGGCATGGGATTCGAGTACCTGGCCATCGGGCGTTAAGCCGCCGCGCCTTCAGCCGGCCTTTATGGTGTTTTTTCGCGCTTAGCCGGCGCGATAATCCGGATAAAAATGCGGATTCAAAGGAGCACCCCTGCATGACCATTCTCGTAACCGGTGGAGCCGGCTTCATCGGCAGCAATTTTGTGCTGGACTGGCTCGCATTGGGTGGAGAGCCGGTGGTTAATCTGGACAAGCTGACCTATGCGGGCAATTTGCAGAACCTCGCCTCGCTGGAGGGCAATCCGAAGCACGTTTTTGTGCACGGCGACATGGGAGACGCAGCATTGGTAACGCGCCTGCTGGCCCAGCACCGACCCAGAGCCGTGGTCAACTTTGCAGCAGAAAGCCACGTGGACCGATCCATCCTCGGACCCGGCGCATTCATCCAGACCAATATTGTCGGCACCTTCCAATTGCTCGAAGCCGTGCGCGCGTATTGGGGCGCACTGGACGCAAGCGCGCAAGCGGCCTTTCGCTTTTTGCATGTCTCAACGGATGAGGTTTATGGATCCCTGTCCAAGACAGATCCGGCTTTTACAGAAACCAATCGGTATGAGCCCAACAGCCCGTACTCGGCCTCCAAAGCGGCCAGCGACCACCTGGTGCGGGCTTACCACCACACCTACGGACTGCCCGTCCTCACCACCAATTGCTCGAACAACTATGGCCCTTATCACTTCCCGGAGAAGCTCATCCCGCTGATGATCGTTAACGCCCAGGCGGGAAAAGCGCTGCCGGTGTACGGCGACGGGCAGCAGGTGCGCGACTGGCTGTATGTCAAAGACCACTGCAGCGCCATTCGCCGGGTGCTGGACGCCGGCCGTGTGGGCGAGGTCTATAACGTTGGTGGCTGGAACGAGAAGCCCAATCTGGAGATCGTGCACACCGTGTGCCGCCTGCTCGACGAATTGAAGCCCAGAGCCGACGCAAAACCCTACAAGGATCAGATCACGTATGTGACAGACCGTCCCGGCCACGACCGACGCTATGCGATTGATGCCCGCAAAATCGAGCAGGAACTGGGCTGGAAACCGGCCGAGACGTTTGAGAGCGGCATTCGCAAAACCGTTAAGTGGTATCTGGACAACCCCGATTGGGTGACCAATGTACAAAGCGGCGCTTACCGGGACTGGTTGGCGCAGCAATATGGCGGTGCACAGGTTTCGGGCACGGCAGCAATGGCAAGATCCTCATGAAGATCTTGCTACTAGGGCGCGGCGGGCAAGTAGGCTGGGAATTACAGCGCAGCTTGAGTGTGCTGGGCGAAGTCGTTGCGTTGGACTCTGCCCCGGCGGACAACCCCACAGGCTTGTGCGGCAACTTTGCCGACCTCGACGGGCTGGCACAGACAGTGCGCACAGTCCATCCCGATGTGATTGTCAACGCGGCAGCCCACACGGCTGTGGACAAGGCCGAATCGGAGCCAGCACTGGCCCGCACCATCAATGCACTGGCGCCCGGCGTGCTGGCGGCAGAAGCGACGACGCTTGGCGCATGGCTGGTGCACTACTCCACGGATTACGTGTTCGATGGCAGCGGCCAGCAGCCCTGGCGGGAAACGGATGCGACCGGCCCCTTGAGCGTGTATGGGCAAACCAAGCTCCAAGGCGAGCAAGCGGTTGCCAGCACGCCCAAACACCTGATTCTGCGCACCAGCTGGGTTTACGGCGCGCGCGGCGGCAACTTTGCCAAAACGATGCTGCGCCTGGCTGGTGAGCGTGACGCGTTGACCGTGATCGACGACCAGTTTGGCGCACCGACATCGGCAGAGCTGCTCGCCGACGTCACGGCCCATGCCATCCGTGCTTTGGAAACCAGACCCGAACTCGCGGGTCTGTACCACTGCGTTGCCGCTGGTGAGACCAGTTGGCATGGCTATGCCCGCTTTGTTCTGGAGCAAGCCCACGCCTTGGGCTACCCTTTGAAGGCCAGCGCCAACCAGGTAGCGGCTATCAGCACGGCAAGCTACTCCACACCGGCCAAGCGGCCACTCAACTCGCGCTTGGACACCCATAAATTGCAATGCGCCTTTGGGCTGTCCTTGCCCCCTTGGCAGCAAGGCGTTGCGCGCATGCTCACCGAGATCACAGGGAAGCAATAAGAATGACAGCTACACACACTCCATCCCACAACCCATCCGGTGGGCGCAAAGGCATCATCCTCGCCGGTGGCTCGGGCACCCGGCTTTACCCGGTCACGCAGGTGGTAAGCAAGCAGCTCTTGCCCATTTATGACAAGCCCATGATCTACTACCCCCTGTCTGCACTCTTGCTGGCAGGCATCCGCGAGGTGCTGGTAATCTCCACGCCGCAGGACACTCCGCGCTTCGAGCAGCTCTTGGGAGACGGCAGCCAGTGGGGCATAGGCATCAGCTACGCCGTGCAACCGTCGCCCGATGGACTGGCGCAAGCCTTTTTGATTGGCGAGACGTTTCTGGGCGGTGCTCCCAGCGCGCTGGTGCTGGGAGACAACATCTTTTACGGGCACGACTTTGCGGGTTTGCTCAAGGGTGCCAATGCGCAGACCGACGGGGCAACAGTGTTTGCCTACGCGGTCAACGATCCCGAACGCTACGGCGTAGTGGAATTCAACGCGCTGGGCCGAGCCGTCAGTTTGGAAGAAAAGCCCAAAAACCCGAAGAGCCGCTATGCAGTCACCGGACTCTACTTCTACGACAACCAGGTGGTGGAACTCGCCAAACAGGTCAAACCCAGCGCACGCGGGGAGTTGGAGATTACGGACCTGAATCGGATGTATCTGGACCGGGGACAGCTCGACGTGCAGACGATGGGGCGGGGT
>CAIOLZ010000427.1 GCA_903859265.1 uncultured beta proteobacterium | reverse complement strand
GGTGTTATGGCATAGCCCAGACGGTTCTTGCCGTGCCATCGGCGAATCAGCGCTTCGCTGTCGATCAGACTTTGCTCCGTGCGGTTGAGAAGGCCATCCGGCGCGTGCCGGTCCATTAGAACCAGGCCGGTAATCAGGCGCACATGCCTGCTTGATGCAGCTTCAAAAAGTGCATCAACCGACGTGCTGTGGGAGGTCGCGAATGCCAACGCAGTGGTAACGCCATTGCGCAACAATTCATCGACAAAAAAGGTGGCCGATTGGGCGCTGTAGGCCGGGTCTTCAAACCGCTTTTCCTCGGGAAATGTGTAGTTTTCCAGCCAGGGCAGCAAACCCGGCGCGGGTGAGCCGATGATGTTGGTCTGGGGAAAGTGCACATGCAAGTCAACGAAGCCGGGCGCGATGATGCGACCCGGCAAGTGCTCCACGGCGAGTTGTGCGTGGTGATCCAGTTTGGACAACGCATGCCAGTTGCCGATGGCTTGCACCACCTGCAGGCCGCGCGCATCGGGTCCCACCACCAGCAAGCCATCTTCTTCAAAGTGCGCCTGTCCCGGCGTGCCTGCGTCAAACCACAACAAACTTGCGCGGTAGCCTTTCATGAACGTGCGCTCCGGCGCAGCGTGCAGCCATCACCCAGGGCTTCGCGCCAGACGCGAACCTGCGTCACGTGCGGCAGTCTGGCATCGATATCCCGCCAGATAAAGGCACACAGATTTTCCAGCGTGGCGGGGCCCAGGCCGGGCACTTCGTCAAGCAGGTGGTGATCGAGCTGCGGGCGCAAGGCTTCGATCGCGCGACGCACCAGTCCGAGATCGACCACCATACCCGAGCGGTTATCGGGCTTGCCGGCCAGCGTGACCTCCGCGTGGTAGGTGTGACCGTGAATGCGGCGACTCCCCTCAGATTCGATCTCGCGCTGCAAGGTGTGCGCCGCATCGAAAAAGAATTTTTGGGTGATTTCGAAATGGTCAGAAGTCATCGGATTCCAGTGATTTTGTGGGTTTGCAGCGAGAGCCGCCAGGCCGGTCGCTGCAGGCATTGCGCGATCACCATTTGCGTGTTGGATTCGCGCAGCACGTTGTCCATTGGTTGCAGGTAACGGTGGGCAAAGTCTGCAGATTCGAGCTCGGCCAGATCAAGCCCCAGCTGCGGCCAGATCACCTTGAGTTCATGCCCGCTGCGTTGCAGCCACGGTGCGCCGGCTTTGGGGCTGACACAAATCCAGTCTATGCCATCCGGTGCCGTAATGCTGCCGTTGGTCTCGACTGCAATTGTGAAGCTACATCTATGCAATGCGATTATCAGTTCAGCATCAACCTGCAGAAGAGGCTCGCCACCTGTCAACACTACAAAGCGGTTGGCGATGTCAGCCGTCGGCCACTGCCCGGCAATGCGCTCGGCCAAGTCTGATGCGCTGTCAAAACGTCCTCCATTCGTACCATCGGTACCGACAAAGTCGGTATCGCAAAACCGGCATATTGCGCTCGCGCGATCCGCTTCGCGGCCCGACCACAGATTGCACCCGGCAAATCGACAAAAAACAGCAGGCCGTCCCGCATTGGCACCTTCGCCTTGCAGGGTGTAAAAAATTTCTTTGACTTGATAGCTCATGCGACCCTTTCAGGGTCATCAATGGCTTGAAGGGAATACGCACACGGGTGGGCCACGCCTGCGGCTTCCGTGAGGTTTTTAGACATGGTGGTCCTCTACATGGCCCCGAAAACAAAAAACTGATCTGCCGGAGCCGCAGATCGCCGGTGATTTTACCGCTGTACCAGTCGCACAAAATTGGCCCGAATTTGTAGTGCTTTTTCAGGTCTTCATGGCGGGTCAGTTCCCCACAATCCTGCGCATGCAACTGCAATATGAACTCAAAGACGGTGCCTACCACCTGTATGACATGAGCACCCCGCCAAGTCCGGTCACCGGGCAGCGGCGCTTGCGTTTGCGTACCGATGACGTCGCTATTGCATTCAACTTGCGCACCGGGATCGTGCAAGAGCACGGAAGCCCTACGCGCATCCACTCGTGGGCGCTCAATACCCGAAGGCGCCTGAGATCCAGCGGCGCGGTAGATCAGGCCAACGATATTGTCGTGGTTTCAGGTCCGCTGCCGGTTGATGAAATCAACAAATGCCTGCGCATTACCGGCTATTGCCGTCGCATGCTTTCGCAACTGCGCACGCTGCCGCACGGCAAACGCCTAGCGCATTGATCACTCAAAAGTCTCGAACACCTCGTTGAGCCGGTCGATGTGGCGCGCACGTGCGCTACCATCGATAAAACTGGCATTGAAGCTGTTGCTGGCCAGTGTGTGCGCCTGCTG
>CAIOLZ010000426.1 GCA_903859265.1 uncultured beta proteobacterium | reverse complement strand
TCGATACCCTCAATGTCAAACGTCGGGTCGGCCTCGGCATAACCCAGACGCTGAGCCTCCTTCAGTACCACGTCAAAGTCAAGGCCCTTGCTGCGCATCTCGGACAGAATGAAGTTGGTTGTTCCGTTGATGATGCCGGCAATCCACTGAATGCGATTGGCGGTCAGGCCTTCTCGCAAAGCCTTGATGATGGGAATGCCGCCGGCCACTGCCGCCTCGAACGCCACCATCACGCCTTTGGCCGAGGCTGCCGCAAAAATCTCAGTGCCGTGCACCGCCAGCAAAGCCTTGTTGGCCGTCACCACATGCTTGCCCGCAGCAATCGCCTCCAGCACCAGCGTTTTGGCGATGCCATAGCCGCCAATCAGCTCGATCACGATGTCGATATCCGGATTGGCAATTACCAACCGCGCATCATTGACGACCTTGACGTCGGGCCCGACCGTAGCTTGAGCCCGCGCCGTGTCCAGGTCGGCCACCATCGTGATTTCAATGCCACGGCCGGCGCGGCGGTGAATCTCCTGCTGGTTGCGCTTGAGTACGTTGAACGTGCCGCTGCCTACGACGCCTATGCCCAAAAGGCCTACTTGAATCGGTTTCATACAGTTTTTCAGTTAATAAATAAATCGGCTCGGACGTATCGCCGAAATCCCATATTCCATGCCTCGACTAGCTGCCATGGCGCTTTCGGAATGTTTCCAGAAACTTGGCAACGCGCCCAATGGCTTCGCGCAAATCATCCTCATGGGGCAAAAATACGATGCGGAAATGATCTGGCGTGTCCCAGTTAAAACCGGTACCCTGCACCAGCATGACACGTGTTTCCTGCAGCAATTCCATGAAAAATTGCTGGTCGTCTGCGATCGGATAAACCACCGGATCGAGCTTGGGAAACATGTACAAGGCCGCGCTCGGTTTGACGCAACTCACCCCCGGAATAGCGGTGATGAGTTCATAGGCCAGATCACGCTGACGGCGCAAACGCCCGCCGGGGCCGACCAGTTCGTTAATGCTTTGGTGGCCTCCCAGGGCCGTCTGAATTGCCCATTGGCCCGGCACATTGGCACACAGCCGCATGTTGGAGAGCATGTTCAGACCCTCGATGTAATCGCGGGCCATCTTTTTGTCACCGGAGACCACCAGCCACCCGGCCCGGTAGCCGCATGACCGATAGCTCTTGGACAGCGAATTGAAAGTCAGCGTTAAAACGTCTTCGCTGAGAGAACCTATCGCCGTGTGTTTGGCATCGTCATACAGGACTTTGTCATACACCTCATCGGCAAATATCACCAGCCCGTGTTTTCGGGCGATATCCACAATCGATTGAAGCAACGCGTCCGAGTACAACGCACCGGTCGGGTTGTTCGGGTTGATCACGACGATGCCTTTGGTGCGTGACGTAATCTTGGACCGGATGTCGTCCAGGTTAGGCATCCAGCCATTTTCCTCGTCGCAACGGTAGTGCACCGGCGTGCCGCCCGAAAGACTCGCCGCAGCCGTCCACAAGGGATAGTCAGGTGCTGGCAGCAGCAACTCGTCGCCGTCATCGAGCAGCCCGTTAGTCGCCATGACAATCAACTCGCTGGCGCCGTTGCCCAGGTAAATGTCATCGAGCGTCACGCCCAGAATGCCCTGCTTTTGTGTCTCGTGCATCACCGCTTTGCGCGCCGCAAAAATGCCTTTGCTATCCGAGTAACCCGCTGAATTAGGCAGGTTGCGAATCATGTCCTGCTGGATTTCTTCAGGGGAGTCAAACCCGAACACCGCCAGATTGCCGATGTTGAGCTTGATGATTTTTTGGCCCTCTTCCTCCATCTGGCGGGCTCGGTCCATGATGGGCCCACGAATGTCATAACAAACATTGGCCAGCTTGGCGGATTTCTGAATGGTTTTCAAAGTCTCTCCAACTCGAATGGACGGGCGAAACCTATAATTTGACCACAGGATTTTCGAGCAACGCCGAACCATGAAATTTCAACCGGATGCGATGGCAGGTCCCACCATTACCGGCTACGGGCCAGGATGGGTGGCGGTTAACGGCCAACAGCACAACGGACACCTGATCGTGAACTCCCGAAGTGGCAGCAGTTCCTGGAATTGCACAGGTTACGAAGGGCTCAGCGCCGTCGATTTTGAGGTCTTCGTGGATCTGGGTCCGGAGTTGATTTTGTTTGGCAGCGGTGACCGCATACGCTTCCCCAAACCAGAGTGGCTGCGTGCCCTTTACGAAATGCGCATTGGCGTTGAAACCATGGACACCCAGGCCGCCTGCCGTACATTCAATTTTCTCGCTGGAGAAGGACGACGAGTCGTGGCAGCGCTGTTGGTGTGACATCGGACTAGGAGCCGCCTTTTCAGGGTAAAATCATGGGTTGCGGTCGAGGGACGTTAACGCTGTCACGTTTTCTTCCCTTCACTTTGACTGACACCTGCACGCGAGACTGAAATACCTTATGGCGATCGTTGTCAACAAACCCCTGCCCGAGTTCGAGGCCAATGCAACCGGCGGTGTCAAGGTGAGTAACACCTCCCACCTTGGTAAAACCATGATTTTGTACTTTTATCCCAAAGACAATACACCTGGTTGCACAACGGAGGCAATGCAGTTCAGGGACAAATACAAAGATTTTGTAAAAGCTGGCGCCCAGGTTTTTGGCGTATCCCGCGACAACATGAAGTCGCACGACGAATTCAAGGCCAAGCTCGAACTGCCCTTCGAACTCATCGCTGACACCGAAGAGAAAATGTGCCACATGTTCGGCGTTGTCAAAAACAAAATCATGTACGGCAAAAAAGTCAAAGGCATTGAGCGCAGCACCTTTTTGGTTGGCGCCGATGGCCTGCTCAAAGAAGAATGGCGCGGCCTCAAAGTGCCGGGGCACGTGGACGAAGTCCTCAAGTCCGTCAAAGCGCTCAAGAAATCGGCGGAAAAAGCCGCCTGAACATCAGGCCCACCAAGTTGTTGTTTTGACACACGAACGACTGGAAGGGTCATTTGGCTTATGCATAATGGGCCCATGCCGTTGATTTTCGCAACCGCGTTGACTGAAAAAGCCGCCTGGGCTCTAGGCGGCTTTTTCACTTTTACGGCTACGTTTTTTACAACCCTCCTCTTGAGAAGCCCCACTACATGCCACTTCCCACCGCCCCGACAAAGCGTGCTGACAGACTCCCTGCCAAAGCTTTTGATGCGCCCGCGCGAAATACCGGCAGGCCGCAACGAAAGACTGAGGCCGCTCCACTAGCTGCCATACCGCGTGTCGTGGTACCACTGGAAAAAACAGTGGCCAAAGAAAGTCCCAAGTACCTGCAACCTGTTGCATCGGCCATCCCTACGGTAGAACCCATACGCGGCGTACGTGCGGTGTCCGCAACCTCAAGCCGCCCGGCCAAACGCGCGCGAACGGGTCCCGCCAAACTGTTTGTGCTCGACACCAACGTGTTGCTACACGATCCGATGTGCCTGTTCCGTTTCGAAGAACATGACATTTACCTGCCGATGATCGTCCTTGAAGAACTCGATGGTCACAAAAAGGGAATGACGGAAGTGGCCCGTAATGCGCGCCAAACCAGCCGCACTCTGGACGCACTGGCAGGGACGCCAGGCGCAGACATCACCGCGGGTTTTCAACTCAGCAGCACTGGGCACAAAGACGCAATGGGCAAGCTGTTGTTTCAAACCCAGCCGTTGGACTACTCGCTGCCCACCAGCCTGCCCCAAGGCAAAGCGGACAACCAGATTTTGGGCGTCGTGGAGGCATTGCGTCACAAATTTGCGCCGCGCGAAGTGGTGCTCGTCTCCAAAGACATCAATATGCGGGTCAAGGCGCGCGCTTTGGGCTTGGCCACCGATGACTACCAGAACGACAAAACGCTGGAAGACGGCGATTTGCTGTATTCGGGTGCCCAGGCTTTGCCGACCGATTTCTGGGCTACCCACGGGCAGGGCGTTGAGAGCTGGCAGCAAGGCCAGCACACCTTCTACAAAGTCGATGGTCCCTCGGTGCCGGGCATGATGATCAACCAGTTCGTCTACTTCGAATCACCGGGAGAGCCCAGCCTTTATGCGCGGGTGACCGAGATTCGCGGTACGACGGCAGTGCTGAAAACGCTGAAGGATTTCAACCACCTGAAAAATGCAGTGTGGGGTGTGACAACCCGTAACCGAGAGCAAAACTTTGCGATGAACCTGCTGACCGATCCCGAGGTCGATTTCGTCACATTGACCGGTACCGCAGGCACCGGAAAAACCCTGATGGCGCTGGCGGCAGGATTGACGCAAGTTCTGGATGACAGACGCTACACGGAAATCATTGTCACCAGAGCCACGGTCAGCGTGGGGGAAGACAT
>CAIOLZ010000425.1 GCA_903859265.1 uncultured beta proteobacterium | reverse complement strand
GTCGTGCTGATCGGTCTTCTGTACGGCGGCTATGAGTGGTTCGTGAACCGCCATACCGAAGATACGGACAACGCCTATGTGCAGGGCAACGTGATTCAGATCACGCCGCAAGTCAGTGGTACTGTCACCGCCATCCTGGCCGATGACACTGACTTCGTAAAAGCCGGACAACTGCTGGTGCAACTCGACCCGGCCGACGCCAAGGTTGCTTTGGAGCAGGCACAAGCCAACCTCGCCCAAACCGTGCGCCAGGTGCGCACGCTGTATGCCAACAACGAGAGCCTGCGCGCGCAGGTTGCGCTGCGTGAGGCAGATCAGGAGCGTGCCCAGAGCGACGTCGCGCGGGCCACGGACGATTTGAACCGGCGCCAGTCGCTGGTCGGCAATGGCGCGGTATCGAAAGAAGAACTCGACCACACCCAGTCGCAACTGGCCGTTGCCCAGAGCGCGCTGTCGGCCGCTCGCGCCGGCGTTGTTGCGGCGCGCGAACAATTGACCAGCAACCAGGCGCTCACCGATGGCACCACAATTGAATCGCATCCGAGCGTGATGGCGGCGGCTGCAAAATTGCGTGAAGCATTTTTGGCGGCACACCGCGCAGCGTTGCCCGCTCCGGTGGACGGTGTGGTGGCAAGGCGCACGGTACAACTCGGCCAGCGTGTGGCCGCCGGTGCCCCCCTGATGTCGCTGATCGCCCTGGATCAGCTTTGGGTCGATGCCAATTTCAAGGAAGTGCAGTTGCGCAATATCCGCGTGGGCCAGCCGGTCAAGCTGACCGCCGACGTGTACGGGAAAAAAGTGGAATACACCGGCACCGTCGCGGGCCTGAGTGCAGGCACAGGCGCCGCTTTTGCACTTCTGCCGGCGCAAAACGCCACCGGCAACTGGATCAAAGTGGTGCAGCGTGTGCCGGTGCGTGTTGCGCTCGATCCCAAGCAGTTGGCCAGCAATCCCTTGCGCGTCGGTCTCTCCATGGATGCCAGCGTGGACGTGACAGACCAGAGCGGCAAAGCAGTGTCGGAACTGGCGCAGACAAACGGTGGTGAGCAAACCAAAGTTTTTGCCGCCATAGATGCGCAGGCGGACGCCGAGATCAAAAAAATCATCGACGCCAACGTGGCGCACGGCACCCCAGCAGTGGCAGCACCGCGTGCAAACGTGCCGGCCGCCACTGCCAAAGCACACGGCTGATCGCCGTTTATCAGCATGAGCACAGCCACCCCGTTCTCACTGCCGCCGTTGCAAGGCTCGGCACGCATGTGGGGCACGATCGCCTTGTCCGCAGCGACTTTCATGAACGTGCTGGACTCCTCGATTGCCAACGTTTCTCTGCCTGCCATCGCGGGCGACCTGGGTGTCAGCCCCAATCAGGGCACCTGGGTGATCACCAGCTTTGGCGTTGCCAATGCGATCTCGCTGCCGCTGACGGGCTGGCTCTCGCAGCGCTTTGGGCAGGTGCGTTTGTTCACTTTGAGCGTGATTCTGTTTGTGATCAGCTCGTGGCTGTGCGGACTGGCGCCCAATATGAGCACCCTCATTACCATGCGCGCCGTACAAGGCTTTGTGGCGGGGCCGATGATGCCTCTGGCACAAACTCTGTTGC
The DNA here is from genome assembly GCA_903859265.1 of uncultured beta proteobacterium. Classification (GTDB taxonomy): domain Bacteria; phylum Pseudomonadota; class Gammaproteobacteria; order Burkholderiales; family Burkholderiaceae_C; genus Allorhodoferax. The sequence continues at coordinate 2,880 of CAIOLZ010000425.1, read as the reverse complement.
TCTCGAGTTATCCGCCTGCGCTGGCCGGAATGGCGATGGCTTTATGGGCCATGACGACCCTGGTTGCTCCGGTAATGGGGCCGCTGCTGGGCGGCTGGATTACGGACCACACGCACTGGGGCTGGATCTTCTTCATCAACATCCCTGTCGGATGTCTGGCGGCGTTTATTACCTGGTCCATCTTCCACAAGCGTGAGACACCCACCAAGCAGTTGCCGATTGATACCGTTGGACTGGCGTTGCTAGTGGTTTCGGTCGCATCGCTGCAAACTATGCTGGACAAGGGCAAGGAGCTGGACTGGTTCAACTCTCCACTGGTGTTCGGGCTGGGCATCGTGGCCTTGATAGGGTTTGCGTTTTTTATTGCGTGGGAGTTAACCGACAAACACCCGGTGGTGGACCTCAGACTGCTGTTGCGGCGCAATTTCTGGACTGGCACGCTGTCCCTGTCCGTGGCCTACAGCCTGTTCATGGGCAATCTGGTGCTGCTGCCTTTGTGGTTGCAGCAGTTCATGGGTTACACCTCGACGCAGGCTGGCATGCTGATGGCGCCGGTGGGCCTGTTTGCCATCATTTTGTCGCCCTGGGTGGGCAAGAATGTTTCCCGATTCGACCCGCGCGCATTCGCAACTTTCGCCTTCATGGTGTTTGCACTGGTGCTCTGGATGCGCTCCAACTTCAACACGCAGGCGGATTTCGGCACCATCATGATTCCCACGCTGATTCAGGGTGTGGCTCTGGCATTTTTCTTCATCCCGTTGACCGGCATTATCCTGAGCGGCCTGCCGCCTGAGCGAATTCCCTCGGCTTCGGGCTTGTCGAGCTTTGCACGCATGTTGGGCGGGTCATTCGGTACCTCGATTGCGATCAGTGTCTGGCAAGACCGCGCAGCCATGCACCATGCCGAGCTGGCAGAACTGGTAAACCGTGGCAGCAGCGCCGCCAACAGCGCACTGGCAGGGCTCGGTGCTGCGGGACTGGACGGCGAGCAAGCGCTGGCGCAGATCAACCGTTTGGTCGATCAGCAGGCTTTTATGATGGCCGCCAATGATGTGTTTTTAGGGTCGGCAATGATTTTCATGTTGCTGGTGCCGCTGGTGTGGCTATCGCACCCGGCGCGGCGCGGCGGACCTGGAGCACCAGACAGTGCCGCTGCGGCCGCCGAGGCTGCGGCTGGAGCACATTAAACCGCTACTGAACGAAAGCTGCGGCGTGCGCGCAGCAGTCGGCTGAAATTGAGCGACACCAACAGTACGCCGGCCGCGCCCATCGTGATGACGCCGGCAGTGCCTATGTGGTCTATCAGCGTCCCGTTGATGGCAATACCGACCGATTGCCCGGTAAAGAATGCTGCAGCAAATGAAGCCACTGCGGCGCCCCGACGCTCCGGGGCCATCTGGGTCGCATTGATTTGCAGCGTGTTGTGCAACATGTAAAAACCCAGTCCGGCCAGAAAGCAGGCTGGCACTGACCACCACCAATGCGCTCCCCAGGCGATTACTAAAAAGGACGCTGCTACCAGTGCTCCGCCCCACAGGCACAAACCGTCTTCACCCAGCCGGTGAACCAGGTAGCGCGCACTCAGGGCAAACAACAAGCCACCGAACCCAAACAACATGACGACCTGTCCTGAAACTGCCAGGGCGATGCTGTGCGTCTGGTGCAAATGCGCGACCATGAATGCGAAGGAACCGTAAAGAAACGCGCCTTCGGCAAATACGGTCAGCACGACCACGCGCGCCCAGGGCAGCGCGATGACCTGGCCGAACTCCGACACCATGCGCGCCAGTGCCGAGCCTTGGGGCGGGCGAATTTGACGGGCCCGCGCCGGCAACCGGCTATTCATCCGGAGCAAGCCGATTCCCGTGATGGCAAACAGCAGCGCGATGCCTTCAAACGGCGTACGCCAGTGCAGATGGTCGGCTGCGTACCCGCCCGCCAGCACGCCCGCAGAAATGCCCAGAATCTGGCCGATCAAAAAGCGCGCCAGTATCGGCTGACGCCGCTCATAGGACGTGACGTCGCCAATCCACGCCATTGACAGCGGAATCACCGAGGCTGCCGTGGCACCAGCAAAGGTCCGTGCGACCAGCAAAATCTGGAACGAAGGTGCCATCGCACAGGCCGTTGTGGTGAATGCACACGCGACGCAGCCCCAGGCAATCACGCGGTACTTGCCAAACCGGTCCCCCAACGGACCAAAAAGCAGTTGGGACAGGCCATAGGCAATTGCAAACACCGTTATCACCGTCGCAGCCTGACCCAGACTCAGGGAAAAGTCGCTGGCCAGACGCGGTAACAAAGGGTCACTCACCCGCAGTGAAATCCCGCTGGCAAATGCCGCCACCGATAGCCCCACAAGTGCCCCCCGAGGAAGTTCGATGGGCGCGTCGTCGTCAGGTGGGGATACAGGCATGGGTGTGATTGTCCCAAAGGCGCAAAGACAGTGCCTGGCGTCGGAAACTTCCGCGCCGTACGCGCGGCTATGGCTTATGTTTCAGCTGCCCACACTTCAAAGTGTTGCAATGTATTGGGGCCGAAGGTGCTCACGAGTGCCACGTCGCAGGCGTCCCGGCCGCGGGCCATCAGTACGCGGCCGATGCGCGGCGTGTTGTTGCGGGCATCGAAGGTGTACCAACGGTCGCCCAGGTAGGCCTCAAACCAGCCGGCAAAGTCCATCGGGGCTGGCACCTGTGGGATGCGGATGTCGCCCAGGTAACCGGTGCAGTAGCGTGCCGGTATGTTCATGCAGCGGCAAAACGCGATCGCCAGATGGGCGTAGTCGCGGCACACGCCACGGCCTTCGCGATAGGCTTCCCACGCGGTGCGGGTCCGGCGTGCATGCTGGTAGCCAAAGGCAATGTGCTCATGCACAAAATC
>CAIOLZ010000424.1 GCA_903859265.1 uncultured beta proteobacterium | reverse complement strand
TGAGCGTCCAATCTGCTCTTCGTACCACGCCAGGGCGGCAGGCACTCCCGTACTTTCCTCAAACTTTTCGCTCTGCGCGATGTTGCCCTGAAGCAGCGTAACGCTGATCGTTCCCTGCGGCGTGGTCCACTCGTGCAGGTGTGGCAAGAAAAATCCCGCGAACAAAATCAGCGCCGTCACAGTTATTTGTGTTCGGGATATACCGCAAACCGACGCGAACCCCGCTGATATCCACGCTGCGATGGCACCCACACCGTAGGCTCCTACATAGGGTGCGTAGGCGGCCAACGGGCCTGCGGTGTGCGCATACCCGGTGGCACCCCAGCCAAATCCGGTGAGCCAAGTGCCTCGTGCGAGTTCAGCAGCCGTCCATGCCGCTGCAAATGTAAGGGTGCTGATGCAAGCATTTTTTCCGCGGAGTTTGCGGTGCAACGCCGCGGCCAGCGCATAGTAAAGGCCCAATGCCAACGCCAGCCCAATGACAGCGCCCACTGCCATCCAGGCGGCCAACCCGCCATAAACATGCATGGCCACGTACAGCCAACTGAACGTCATGGAGAGATCGACGGTCGCATACGTGAGTGCCGTCCAGAATACGCCGCGAGGCGTCGTCTGGCGTTCCAGTACGAAATACAAAATGGCTAAGGATGCAATCTGCAACCACCACACTGGCTTGCCGTACTCCAAAACGGCGGTGTGCAATGGCCACGCCGTGCTCGCTGCAGCCAATGCAGCTGCAACAACGATAAACAGGAAATTCAGAAATTGGTATCTGCGCCCGACAGCGAGGCCATGTGCGCCATCCGGTCGTGTCATCGCGACGTGGGCTTGGTCGGCGATACCTTGAACCATTTCACAGCACCACCTTTGGTGTGCAGCACGACGAAGTCCAATCCGCCCCACGAAAACTTCTCACCCTTCTTGGGAACGTGTCCCATTTCATGGGCAATGAGTCCGCCTATCGTCTCAAAGTGATCATCGGGGTCTTGCCCTTCTAGGCTCACGGAAAAGGCATCATTAACGCGGTCGATGGGTGTGTCCCCGCTGACCCTGTAAGTGCGGTCCGGCAGCCCGAAGATGTCACCCTCGTCCTCGGCAATATCAAATTCGTCTTCAATTTCACCAACAATTTGCTCCAGTACATCTTCGATCGTGATCAATCCTGCGACGCGCCCAAATTCATCAATGACGATCGCCAGATGGTTTCGCGTCCCCCGGAAGTCACGCAGCAAATCATTCAATCCCTTGGATTCCGGCACAAATACCGCCGGCCGGAGCAAAGCCCGAATGTTTAATTCCGGGGCGCGCTGCAATTTCAGCAAGTCCTTGGCCATCAGGATGCCGATGATGTTTTCCTGAAGGCCCTCGAAAACCGGAAAACGTGAATGTGCGGTGTCTATGACTTGATTGAGCTGCTGGTCGATATCGAGCGTGATATCGAGCATATCCATTCGGGTGGCTGGGACCATCACATCACCAGCGGTCATGTCGGCCATGCGGATGACGCCTTCGAGCATCAGCCGAGACTCGGCGCCAATAAGATTGTTTTCCTGCGCCTCGACCAGTGTTTCAATCAGCTCTGCGGTGGAGTCCGGACCCGGATGGATGAATTCTGCAATTTTCTGAAGCAGGGAACGTTTGTCTTCCTTATCGACAAAGCGTCCATGAATAGGTTCAGCCACAGGGAGAGTATGCGTATTCGCCAATGTTGAAAGGTGCTAAGGATAGCGCATTTGGTTTGCCGGCCATTTGACAGCAGGCAACTGGCGGTACAAATAAAAACGCCCCATCGAATGATGGGGCGTTTTAGGCTGTAATAGCCTGACGATGACCTACTTTCACACGGGGATCCGCACTATCATCGGCGCTGAAGCGTTTCACTGTCCTGTTCGGGATGGGAAGGAGTGGTACCACTT
>CAIOLZ010000423.1 GCA_903859265.1 uncultured beta proteobacterium | reverse complement strand
GTGGAAGCACCCAAAGAGGAAAAGGCAGTCGCGCCGGCCGCGGCTGATATGGACTACTGAACCCGGTCGGGATTAGCCCGGGGATTAAAGCCCCCGGGCTATTTTTTTCGATCAAACACTTATTGCGATGTCACATAACCATTCATTCACCACTGACAACGCGCCCCGACGCGAATACCTTGGCAGACAGGCCAATGGTTACAGCGAAGCGACGCAAACTTGCGCCAGTGATCGCCTGACTGCGTGGTTTTCGGGTGAACTGGCATTGACGCGATCAGAAGCGCACCGTTTGCTGGAGAGTGCGGTGCGGTCCGATCAAATGGCCCAATGTCGGCCGGAATTTGTCGCTGCCATCAAGGCTTTGGCTGCCGGCTCAAAAAGCTGGGGCGAAATGGGCTACCGCCTGTTGCCTGACGCCTGATGGGGAGTATGTCCACGGGCACTAAACCCGTTGCGCCCCTGTGCGCACGCGACGGGTTGGCGCCGGTGCTGCGGGCACTCATCTGCATCTTGCTGCTGGCGGTCTCTGGGTTTAGCGTGGCTGCGCCGCCGGGTAGCGTTGCGCCCCGCGCTGTAACTCCCCGCGGTGAACTCGCCGCAGATGAAAAATCCACCATTGCACTGTTTGAACACGCTCGCGACTCCGTTGTCTTTATCAGCACGAGTTCTGTGGTTCAGGACATTTGGTCCCGGAACGTTCTCTCTGTCCCACGGGGCACGGGGTCGGGCTTCATCTGGGACGATGCTGGCCATGTCGTTACCAACTACCATGTCATCGAAGGCGCTAGCGAAGCTACCGTGAGACTTGCCGATGGCACCGATTACAAATGCACGCTGGTAGGAGCGAGCCAGGAGCACGATATCGCGGTGCTGAAAATCAAAAGTGGCTACAAGCGTCCTCCACCCATCCCGCTGGGCAGCAGCCACGACCTGAAAGTAGGGCAAAAAGTCTTTGCCATCGGTAACCCGTTTGGCTTGGACTGGACGCTCACCAGCGGTATCGTTTCCGCGCTCAACCGATCGCTGCCTGGCGAGAAGGGCTCCCTGGTCGAGCACCTCATTCAGACGGATGCGGCAATCAACCCGGGCAACTCCGGCGGACCTTTGCTCGACTCCGCCGGGCGACTGATCGGTATGAACACCGCCATTTACAGCCCGAGTGGTACCAATGCGGGAATCGGCTTTGCCGTCCCTGCGGACACCGTCAACCATGTCGTGCCCCAACTTATCCGGCTGGGCAAATATGTTCGTCCGTCCCTTGGATTACGAATGGATGACGAGCTGAACCAGCGCCTGGCCAGTGCGCTGGAGGTGCGCGGTGTGATCGTGCTGCGCTCGCCCACTGCGAAACTTGCATCCGGACTGCGCGAGACCACGGTGAGCCGTGATGGGCAAATTTTTCTGGGAGACATCATTACTGCGGTCAATGGCCAGTCGGTTGATTCTGTGCATCAACTCGCCCTTTTGCTGGACGAGCTGAGGGTGGGTGAATCGGTAGCGCTGTCCATCATTCGCGAGGGCAAGCCCTTTACGCTGGAGGCACGCCTTCAGGGAGAAAATTAGACTGCGTCCACCGGCGCGAGTCTGCCGGGCAAGGATGGGATCAGTGCCGAAGTAAAAGCGTTCGGGCCTGACTCGCCTTGCAGGGTTACTGTTGTTCGAGCCGCGTGAATGCCTGCTGCGCACGCTCCCGGCCCATGGTGATGAGTTCTTCGGCACGCCAGAACTCAAAGTACCCGCAAGCATTGCGCGGGATATCAATCATCACATCAGGCGAGAGCCCCGCCATGCGAAGTTGTGCAATGGTGTCCTGCATTGCCTGCATGGACGCGAAAGCTACATCGATCAGTCCGTGTTGCGGCTTGGCAGCGGCACGTGCCGGTTGGAGGCCATCGATGAACTCGGCAATCCGTTTGCGATAGCCGTTGTCTTTGCTGGGCTTGGGGCGCAGGTGCGGATGTGTTTCGGTCAGAGCCGGACCGCTGAGGTCCACCACCACCGTCAGGTCGGTATTGTCTTGCAGTGTGGGCGCAATCGGAACCGGGTTGACCAGAGCACCATCGAGCAGCGTTCTTTCGCCATGTTTGAACGGGGTGAAAACCAGCGGCGTGGCAATCGATGCCCGGATCGCATCAAACAGCTTGCCCGTCCGCAGCCAGACCTCTTCACGAGATGCAAGGTCTGTGGCGACCGCCGTGAAAGCGATTGGTAATGATTCAATGGCACGGTCACCTATGAGGTCCCGCAACACGCTGATAATGCGCTCTCCCTTGAACAGCCCCGGTCTGCCTATTGTGGGATCCAGCAGACGCAACACATGTTGACGCTGCAAGGCCAACACCCACTGTGTATAGACGTCGAGCCTGTGGGTCGCGTGTATGCCGCCCACCAAAGCGCCGATAGAGGTGCCCGAGATCGATTGGATCTCATAGCCGCTTTCCAGCAGCCACTGTATGACACCAATGTGCGCCAAGCCCCGGGCTCCGCCACTGCCGAGAACCAGGGAAACAGTTTTTCGGCTGTCCAAACCCACAGGCTTAGCCGCTTTCAACCTGCAGTGACGTTGATTCTGCGCGGTTGCGCATGCGCCTGCTTCGGAATGCGCAAATTCAGAACACCGTTCTTCAGGTTGGCTTCGATGCGGGAGGTATCGAGTTCCCGGCTTAGCGTAAAGCTGCGGCGATAGCGTGGCACCCGCACTTCTGCGTACACGGCCTCCATGCCGTCCGGGGTGTGTGGCCTCACACCACCCTCGATCAGCAATGCGTCGCCCTCCACTTTCAACTCCAGCTCGTCTTTGGGAACACCTGGCATATCCGCTAAAAGCGTAATGCCGGAGGCATCTTCGAAGACGTCAACTGCGGGGAGCACGGCACGTTGTGTCTCCTGCTCGGCAACGCTACGGGTTACTTGCTTGATGTCGCTCATATTGTTTCTCCTTCGATACGGGGTCATCACTGCACAGTGATGCGTTTAGGTTGGGACGATTCCCGGCGCGCGATGCTGATTTGCAATACACCGTCACGGTAACTCGCGTTCACCTGCGCCGGGTCCACGTCGTCGGGCAAAGAAACGGTGCGGCTGAAGCTGCCCGCACCCCGTTCGCGCGCGTAAATCTGCACGGGTGTTTCACTCTGCGGAATATCCGATGGTCGCTCCCCCGCAATGCGCAGGACGCCGCGGTCCAGTGTAACTTCGACCTTGGACGCATCGAGTCCGGGCACGAAGGCATAAACCTCCACGCTAGTAGGTGTGCGTCCGACGTTGATGGCAGGAACGGTACCCGGTGTGACCGAGCGGATGCTGCTGGGCAGGCCCGATATGCCAAACGCTTCGTCGAGCTCACGGCGCAGTAACTCGAATTGGCCAAACAGGCTGTTCGGTTGGTTCAACAAAGATACATACATGGTGTGTCCTCCGAAAGTTTGATACACACCGGCAGGAGACCCGTTCCCACCGGCTAGGACATCAACTAAGGATTCAGAAAATGATTTCAAGTGGGTGATATTGGCATCCTCGGCACCCATAGTGAAAGCGGCGCTGCCTTTGCGCAAGAAGCGGTGCGTCACGCCCATCGTATGGGTTGAAATTCCCGCCACCGACTTCAATTCGGGGGTGCAGGTTTTTTCTAGTAAGGACATTCACCATGGAGAAACTCAGTAAACCCTTAGCGATCAAGATCTTCGCCATCTTGCTTGTGGCGACAACCTCATTTGTTGGTGGTTACGCCTTTTCTCAACACGATTCCAGTCGGGCTGAAACGACGACCTCGCCAACGTTGGCCAGCCCTGCGACGACCAGTCACAATCAATGGACGGGTACTGCAGATTTCGCAGACGTCGCAGCGCAACAAGGTCCCGCTGTGGTCAACATCAGTGTTTCTGGAAAAGTCAAGACCGGCAGACCATTGATACAAGGTTTCCCGGGCCTGGACCCCACAGATCCGTTTGCAGATTTTTTCCACCGCTTTCAGGTTCCGATCGAGCCCGGTGATTCGCCCGCGCACGCACTGGGGTCCGGCTTCATCATTGACCCTGATGGCCTGGTACTCACCAACGCCCACGTTTTAACCAACGCCGAAGAAGTGATCGTGAAACTGGCCGATAAACGCGAATTCAAGGCCAAGTTGCTGGGCAGCGATAAATTGTCGGACGTAGCACTGCTCAAAATTGATGCGCACAACTTGCCTAGCGTTCGCATCGGTGATCCCCAACGCGTGCGCGTTGGTGAGTGGGTGCTGGCGATCGGTTCTCCGTTCGGCATGGAAAATACGGTGACGGCGGGTATTGTTTCGGCCAAATCGCGCACACTGCCTGATGAGGGTTATGTGCCGTTTTTGCAAACCGACGTGCCGATCAACCCGGGAAACTCAGGCGGGCCGCTCTTCAATATGTCCGGTGAGGTCATCGGCATCAACTCACAGATTTACAGTCGTACGGGCGGCTATCAGGGACTGTCGTTTGCCATTCCCATCGACGTTGCCATGAAGGTCGAGCGCCAACTGGCGGATCATGGGAAAGTGAGACGAGGCCGCCTGGGCATCGGGATCGAACCTGTATCGGCGGAGTTGGCCCAGTCGCTGGGGTTACCCAAGCCTGCTGGTGCACTTGTGGGATCCGTGGAGCGAGACAGTCCGGCCGACAAGGCTGGTTTGGAGCCGGGCGACGTCGTATTGCGCTTCAATGACCACCCCATCAATGACGCCAAAGAGCTCCCGGCACTGGTGGCAGACCTTGCCCCCGGCACGCAAGCCAAGGTGCGGGTCTGGCACCAAGGACGGGAGAATGACTTGCCAATCACCCTGGGGAAACTCCAGACATCGGAAGACGACGATGCAGCCAACGCAGTCCCGGCGGGTGGCAAATTAGGTCTTGCCGTGCGTCCACTGACGCCGCAAGAGCGCAACGAGGCGCGTGTGGCAGCGGGTCTCATCGTGGACGCCGTCAATCCTGGTGCCGCACAACGTGCAGGCGTGCGGCCAGGCGACCTGATCATCGCTGCGAACGGCGAAATGTTGACGAGCGTTGCTCAGCTAAAAGCGCAGAGCGCCAAGTCTGGACACACCATGCCGCTTTTGATTCAACGGGGTAACGAACGCCTGCTCATTGCGCTGCGGCTGGGTTGAGCCAACAGCCATTTGCCAGATAGGCATTGCTATGTTCAACGCAACCCGGCTGCATGGAATCCGCCAATTGCGTTGTCAGCCTGCTTGCGTCAGCGTATCTGGGGCGAATCGAATCGCGTTTCGACCGGCGCCCTTGGCTTCATACATTGCCTTATCTGCGCAATTGAGTATTTCGGATTGAGGAACCTGGCTATCGATAAATATTACAACCCCAATGCTGGCGGTACAGATATGTTCAATGACTGTTTCCACAGAGTATCTATTTCCCGTCGTTAAGCGATAGGGTTCCGACAAGGCAACAATAATTTTTTCGGCAATGATTTTGGCTTGTGCTATCGAGAGCGCCCTGTCTTTGCTGAGTTCGCCCAGCATCACGACAAACTCATCACCTCCGAAGCGCGCAACGGTATCCGATTCGCGCACGCAATTTTTCAACCGACTCGCCGCCTCGACCAACAATCTATCACCCACTTCATGCCCGTGGGTATCGTTCAGCGTCTTGAAATTATCCAGGTCAAGAACCATGAGTGCGCCATAACATTCGTTACGCTTGCTCCCGGCAAGCGCTTGTGCGAGTCGGTCCTTGAGCAGACTGCGATTTGGAAGCCCCGTCAATGCGTCATGAAAAGCCATGCTATGCATTTGCTCCAAGCTGCGCTTGCGCTCGGTAATGTCATGAATATGGCTGACAAAGTTACGGATTGCTCCGTTGCTTGATCTGACTACCGACACGCTGAGCGAGGCCCACACGATGCTTCCATTTTTATGAAAATAGCGCTTTTCGATTTGATAGCTTTGAATTTGATTGGCCCGCAATTGCGACAGGTGGAGAATGTCGGCGACCAAATCATCCGGGTGGGTGATTTTTTGGAAGTCGGTAGCGAGTAATTCCGCCTCGCTGTACCCGAGGAGTGCACATATGGCTGAATTGACTTTTAAAAATCTTCCTTCGACAGATACCAGTACCATGCCATGACCGGCTGTTTCAAACGCACCCCGGAAGCGCTGTTCACTTTCTTTGAGTTCTTCCTCGATCCGCTTGCGCTCGGTGATTTCAGCAGCTGCGCATGTGATGCCGATAATCCGGCCAGCCTCGTCGCGGAGTGCATCCACCGATAGATCGTAGAACTGAAGGGGTTCTCCCGGAGCCGCAGCCATCACCTCCTGTCGGGCGGATTTACCAGTCTCCAAAACCCGGCGCTTGAGTGCTTCCAGCTCCTCAACACAGGCGGGATCCATCAGCTCAGCGTCTGTCTTTCCAATGACCTCTTCTGAGGCGTAGCCAAGTTTGGGGTTGTAAAACCATGTGTAACGCAGGTCCAAATCCTGTTCCCACACGGACAGCGGCGAATTGGCAAGAGCTGTCTCAAACCGCCGGTCATTCTCGCGCAACTTGGCTTGCGCCCGCTTGCGTTCGCTAATGTCCTCAGTCCATATCACAATACCGCCAATGTCTCCGGATTCATTACGCCAAGGCTTGACTTCCCAACGTATCCAGGCGGTGGTGCCATCCGGGCGGTGAAAGAGATCGGACTCACATCGCTCGGTCGCCCCCGCGAGACAGCGGTGATGAACGTCTTTCCATCTCTGAGGCAGATCGGGAAACAATTCGTAATGCGTCAATCCGATGACATTTCGGTTGCCTATTTGGCAGTCGTCACGCCAGCCCTGGGAAAGCTCCACGTAGCGCATGTCAAGGTCAAACATTGCGATCGACAGCGGCGCCCAATCCACTAACTGTAAAAACCGGGTTCTGGAGTTTTGCACGTCAAAGTCACCTATGCTTTGAACGTCATTCACTTTTCGGTGCATATTCCTTGGTACCAGTGCGTTGAGCGACTTCGAAGGAATTACAGTTTTTCAATCAGACCGCAAAACCCATCAAATTTAGTGCATGACAATGCCATGAATGGGTAATTTTGGGGCGGAAAAGGCTAGTTGTCGAGTATCTGGATAGGGTATGGGCCTGAAGGCTTAGATTCGATGACGGTCATCCCTTGCTTGGCGATTGGCGTTGGTGAAAGGGCGTTGAGCGCCAATTCCTCGAATTCCCTGATCGGGAGTGGCCTGCTAAAAAGATACCCTTGGTAGCAATGACAGCCTTGAACAGCGAGAAAATCCCGCTGGGGTACCGTTTCAACACCCTCGGCGATGACGGAGAGTCCCATGCTACGGGCCAGCACGATCACCATTTTGGCGATGGCGGCGTCGTTGGGGTCCGTCAGTATGTCCCGGACAAAACTCTGGTCGATCTTGAGTTGATCCAGCGGCATGCGTTTGAGGTAAGACAGCGACGAATATCCGGTGCCGAAATCGTCCAGTGAGAATCCCACGCCGATCGCCTTGAGGGTATGCATCTTGTCGATAACCTCTTCGATGCTGGATACCAGCAGGCTTTCCGTCAACTCAAGCTTTAGCCGTGTCGGGTTGGCGCCTGTTTGCTGGAGTATGGACAGCACCTGCGCAACAAAATCCGGCTGGTAAAACTGACGGGCACTGACATTCACGGCGATGGTCAACTCGCACAATTCCTTGCGACCAGCCCACGCGCTCAGTTGTAAACAGGCCGTTTCCAGCACCCAACGTCCTATTGGCACGATTAACCCTGTGCTTTCGGCCAGGGGTATGAAATTCATCGGGGACACAGCGCCGCGCTGTTGGTGCTGCCAGCGCAGCAAAGCCTCTACTCCCGTGATAACCCCGCTACGACCGACCTGCGCCTGGTAGTGCAGGAGAAACTGCCCTTTCTCAACTGCCTCGCGCAAATCGGATTCCAGCGCAGCGCGAGCGGTTACAGCAGCCTGCATTTCTGGTTCGAAGAATCGCATTGTGTTGCGCCCCGACTCTTTTGCCCGGTACATTGCCAAGTCTGCTCGCTTGAGCAGTTCATCCAGGCTTCCCCGATGGTCCGAAAACAAAGCAATGCCGATGCTTGGACTGCTATGGCAGGTACCGCCATCGAGTTGATACGGTTCGTTGATCGCTTCAATAATTTTTTCCGCTACAGCTTTAGCACCCGACGCAGCATCTTGCG
>CAIOLZ010000422.1 GCA_903859265.1 uncultured beta proteobacterium | reverse complement strand
GTACTTCAATTACCACTTGGCGGCAGTCGCAGATCACTTGCTTATTACTGTCTCCCAAACCCAGGCGCATTTGCGCTACGCCGGCATACTGGCAAGACGCCAGGAGCCGCTGCGCATGCCGTTACCAAGCAAGACCTTCGTTCCTGGGCCCTGGCGCAAGTTTCGGTTGATGCGGACACCGGAACAATTGACGCTTGATTTTGGCGATGATCCCGGGTTTGAATTTCCCTTTGCATGAAGCCATCGAGGATTTCCGTAATTTTTTGAAGCGTGCCAATTTGACTAGTCACCACTTCCACCCCCGACCTTGAAGGCCTTCCCTCCTTGCATTTAGGGAGAGACTTCTCACTTCTCTTGACCAGAACCAGATCGACAATCCAGTTGTACCTGTTCACCCTATCAGCAGGAAGCCAGCTGATCGATCCTTAAAATAGGTGAATTTGACCAAACTACGGCTGCCATGATTCACGCCCTGGATGTATTGACTGGAGAACTGGCATCGGCGCGTCGTTTTATGCGATAACCGACATACGCATAAATCTAATTACTTTGAGTCTGTTTTGGGCTGGTTGGCCAAGTGGCGCTGGTAAGCCTCGTAAATTGATGCGATACGGAATACAGCCATGGTAGCTGCCAAGACAGACGTAAGGGCATACAAAAACAAACCATACCCAACACCTCCAGCGATCTTATTCAGCACCGGCAGCACATCACGAATTGGATCCATCCATTCAGCGTAGAACCACAACCCCTTTGAGGCTACCGAATAGACCAACGCAAGAAGCTGTACCACGATGAAGTGGACGAATGTGGAACTCATCACCACATAGTCAGAAGGTTTCGTTAGATCGGTATCAGGCTCAGCAAGTAGTGCCCGAAACTTGTCGTCGCCAAATCCAATCGACATAGCAAGCCCAGCCAGCGTAAAGCCCAAGAGGTTGGGTAATGCTGCCATTGGGTCATTCCACCAGTCGCACTTTGACCAAGTGTGATAGGTCAATGGGAGTAGTACTAACACGGCAATGTGCAAATAAGGCGAGCACAGAAGTGACCGCAGTCCACCATATGCCAGCCAGTACTTTGCAAATATTTTGGCCACACCCTTGTACATGGCGAGATGGTACAACGCTAGCGGCTGAACATCGTGCGCTTGAGCACGTCGAGTGAGGTTTCCACCTCCGAGTCCACCAAGGCGGAAATCTGCAATGGCCGCTTTTGAGTGGACTCTTCGACGCGCATGCCATTGGCGTCTCTGCCAACCACAGAAACACTTCCATTCCTAGCTGCTACCGACGCCAGCGCCAAAGTATCAGCGTCTGGCGCAATCGTTTCCCCGGTTTTAGCAATCAAAATGGTTTCCTGCTGCCGAGCATTTTGGCTTTCTAATTTTTTCAGTAACTTCGCTTCGACTTCATCAAAATCATCAGCATTAGCAGGCTGCTGAAATACCTCCCCGTTTCGTCAGCAAAATAGACGCCTGAGGCGTTGTAGAGGCTGCAACTTTTTCTT
>CAIOLZ010000421.1 GCA_903859265.1 uncultured beta proteobacterium | reverse complement strand
TTGCCAGTTGAAAGCTGCGTGTGCCATGCGATGTGCTCCGGTTCATTAGTGGTGATGGACAGGTCTGTCGGCAAGGGACGACCCAAGATGCGCGAATGGTAGCGGCAGGAGTCAGGCCGGCACAAGCGAGCAATTTTCATGGAGGTATTCCTCCAACGCATGGCATAGTTGCTGCATGCGAAGAAAAATTCCAGCCCTGCAAACCCTGCTTTGCTTCGATGCGGCTGCCCGTCTGGGTAGCCTCACCCGCGCAGCGCAAGCGCTGTCGCTGACCCAGAGCGCGGTGTCGCGGCAAATTGCGGCGCTGGAATCAACCCTCGGACTGCGCCTTTTTGAGCGGGCACGCCATGGCGTTGCACTGACTGCATCCGGCGCTGACTATGCCGCGCGCATTGCCCGCCAGCTCGACGCACTAGAGCAAGATACCCTGGACGTCATGACGGGCGGTGCGCCCGACGGCGATGTGCATCTGGCATGCGTGCCCAGCTTTGCCACGCAATGGCTGATCCCGCGTTTACCGGATCTCGCAAAGCTGCATCCCCACCTGTCAGTACACATCGAAACCCGCACACGCCCGTTTTTGTTTGCGGACACCCGATTTGACGCCGCGCTGTACGCCGGCACACCAGAGCAAGTCCAACGCTGGGCCGGCACGCGGCACGATGTGTTGCTACCCGAGTCGGTTGTCGCTGTTTGCAGCCCGGCGGTTTTGGGAAGGCGCAAATCACTCAAACCATCCGCCATGGCGGACATGCCCTTGCTGCAACAAAGTACCCGCACCGACGCCTGGCACCACTGGTTTGCCGCGCAGGGCATTGCCGCGCCCAAGGCGCTCAGTGGTCCGCGTTACGAGCTTTTTTCCATGGCCAGCGCTGCGGCCGCGCATGGCCTGGGTTTGGCGCTCATTCCGCAACTGCTGATCGAGCCCGAGCTGGCGCGCGGCGCGCTGGTGCTGGCCCATCCTGCGCCGCTGCCGGAAAGTCGCAATTACTACCTCGTGCGGCCCGACGCTTCGGCATCGCAGGGCGTGGCAAGCAATCAGTTTGCGGACTGGTTGCTGAACCGGGCCCATGGTTGAGATGGCTCAACTGCCCCCGCAATAGAAGCATTGCGAGCTAGATTTTTGATAGCAAAAGTTTCATAATCGCAGAGCATGAATTCGCCCATGAACGACCCACAATCCAGCCCTTTAAGCGCTGCGGCAAAGCCACAAATATCCACCGGTTTCGAATGGCCCACCTGGGTTCTTTGGTGTGTTTTGATCGCCAGTTGGCTCAGTTTGCTGCACTGGTACGGCGCACTTCCCGTTTGGCTCAGTACCCTTTTGATGACAGTTGTGCTCGCCTGGTACACCAGCTTCCAGCATGAACTGACCCACGGACACCCCACCCGCAACGCCACAATCAATCGCCTCTTGGGCTTGCCCCCGCTGGCCATCTGGTATCCCTTTGATACCTACAAGGCTGATCACCTGAAGCACCATGAGGACGCGCACCTGACCGTGCCAGGCGTAGATACCGAAAGCAACTACATCACCGCCGAGCAAGCTGCGGACATGGGCCCGGTCGCAATGTGGCTGTACGCCAGCCAGCGCACCGTGCTGGGCCGCTTTTTCATAGGCCCGGCCATCGTCATCATCAGCCTGGTGACCAAAACTTTTCGCCGTGTCAGGGCGGGTGACACTGCGGCACTCAAGGTTTGGGCAGTGCACCTGCCCTTGGTAGCTCTGCTTCTGTGGGGCGTGGAAGAATTCACCGTTATTTCAGCTTGGAAATACTGCTTTGGCATGGCCTATCCTGCCCTGGGACTGGCGATGCTGCGATCGCTGTACGAACACCGCCCGGGGCCCTCGCCCGCGCATCGCACCGTCATCAACCAGGCGGGTTTTCTGTGGCGACTGCTCTACCTCAACAACAATTACCACGCGGTACACCATGCTTACCCCGAACTGGCCTGGTACCGCATCCCAGCTGCTTATGCGGCCGATCGCGAGGGCTATCACCTGCGCAATGGCGGCTTCGTGGTGCCGGGTTACCTCTGGCTGATTCGCAACTTTGCATGGAAGGTAGTCGATAGCCCCGTCCTGGCAAGCCCGCAAAGCGCGCCCAAACGTCCGGTCGCAACCGTGCCGGCGCAGCGTTAAAGCCGGTTCGCGATCACACCCTATGCCACGGTCTGCGCAATCGCTGCGTGCAATGCAGGTCTCGCTGCCCATGTACTGGGTGCCCAATGATGCCGTGCAGGTGTTCTGGTCTGCTATTGCGAAGCGCCTGCAGGAACTGCATGGTCTAAGCGTTGCGCCCACACTCGCCGCTCCCCTAGATCTGCACGCCCACTGGCGCGACCCTGAACTGCTCTTGAGCCAGACTTGTGGCTATCCACTGTCCACCATATTGCACGACAAGGTGCAAGTGCTGGGCACTTTCGCCTACGACGCGCCCGGAGCGCAAGGTATCGCCTGCCGCAGCCAAATGATCGTGCAAAGCCACGATCCGCGAACCACGCTGTCCCAATTTGCCGGTAGCACCTTTGCTTTTAATGCCAAAGATTCGCAATCGGGTTTCAATGCACCACGCGCATGGATCGCCGGGCAGCGTTTGGCCGGCTTGTCGCAACCGTTGCAGCAACAACCGTTTTTCACGACGATGCTTGAAACCGGCAGCCACCGCGCTTCCATTGAAGCCGTGCTCCAGGCCGGCGCCGATATCGCCTCCATCGATTGCGTGACGCTGGCTCTGTGGCGCAGCGCCCACCCCGATTTGGCGGGAAACATCAGGGTGCTGGCTCAAACGGATCCCTATCCCGGTTTGCCTTTGATCACCGGGCTGACCACACCGGCGACGGTGGTCCTTGCTTTGCGGGAAAGTTTGAAAGCCGTTGCCACAGAACCGCGCTATGCAGCGCTGCGTGCGCCTTTACGCATCACCGGGTTTGAAGCAACCAGTCTGTCGGACTACGGGGTTTGTCTGGCGATGGAACAGGCTATACGGCAGGACCCCAAACTTGACCCAGCATAAACACGGAGTTGGCCGGTTTAGCACTGCGGCGTTGGGTGCGTGACCTTTTCAGCATGGGTTTGCGTGGTCCCAGCCGAGACTCAATCCTGACGCCTTTGGCCCTTTGGTCTGCAGCAAGACTTTGCAAAGTGATGGTCTGCATGTGGGCCAACATGGCACGGTTGAGCGACACCCACAACGCCTGCATGTTGAGCGCTCCGATCGGCTGTGCCTCATCGGGCAAAGTCCCGTCACCCTCGTCAATAGCGCCCATGATGTCGGCCAGGGTAATACCGTCACCGCGAAAACCCAGTCTGTAACCGCCACCGGGCCCGCGGGTGCTGTCCACCAGCCCATGGCGACGCAACTTGCTGAAAACCTGCTCCAGATAGGACAAAGAAATCCGGTGCCGCAGCGCCAGATCGGACAGGGGAACGGGGTAAGGACTCTCGCGCAAAGCCAGATCAATCATGGCGGTGATGGCAAATCTGCCGCGTGTACTGATTCGCATGAATTGCTTTCTTTAATCAAAAATAATTTCTGAAAGACAATAATTTTAAGTTTTTATCCATAAAAACAAGAATAAATTGAAATAAAAATTTTCTTCAACGTCCGACTGTGTCGAAACAGGGCGGTCCGGCCGCCGCGAACAGTGCAGGCACTCGCGTTAAAGTCGGCGGGCCATAACTCCCCATGAAAACCATGCCGATCTGGACCCGCCAAATCACCGTTGAATCCCTGACCGACTCTGCGCGCGATACCGCGGTTAGCCATTTGGGCATCGAATTTCTGGAAGTGGGGACGGACTACCTGGTGGCGCGCGTGCCGGTGGACCACCGGACGCGCCAGCCCTACGGTTTGCTGCATGGCGGCGTGTCCGTGGTGCTGGCCGAAACGCTGGGGTCCTGTGGCGCAGCCCACAGCTGCGAGCCCGGTCACCTCGCGGTCGGTCTCGACATCAACGCCAACCACCTGCGGGGTGTTCGCGGCGGCTGGGTTACGGGAACCGCGCGTGCCGTTCACATCGGCCGGACAACCCAAGTCTGGCAAATAGATCTGCATGACGAACTTGGGGAGCTGACTTGTGTGTCACGCATCACGATGGCGATTTTGGCGCCCAAGTCACCAATTAAACCAACGTAATGCCCCGTTGAAACGGGCGATTCGTCAAACCCCTAGAAATCCACCCAAGGCAGAACTTGCGGCTACGTCCGTTGCTGCACCGGACAGCACGACCTGCCCTTTTTGCAACACCAGCGCGGCATCAGAATGGGCCAGCACCTTGCGGTAATCGCGGTCCACAATCAGGGTAGCGATGCCGCTTTGGCGGATTTCCCCGATCACGCGCCAGATCTCATTGACGATCAAAGGCGCCAGGCCTTCGGTGGCCTCGTCCAGAATAATCAGTTCCGGATGGGTCATCAGGGCGCGTCCGATGGACAGCATTTGCTGTTCCCCGCCGGAGAGCTGCGCGCCCAAATTCGCTAGGCGCTCCTGTAAGCGTGGAAAGGTTTGCAGAACGCGCTCCAAAGTCCAATCCTTTCGGCCAGTGCGGCCTTCGCGCGCAGCCATGACCAGGTTTTCGCGCACGGACAAATTAGGGAATACACCGCGCCCCTCGGGCACATAGGCCACACCAAGGCGGGCTACTTCAAACGGCCTGGCGTGCGAAACATCGTGCCCGAACAACCGGATATTTCCGTCACGCTGGGCAACGTGCCCCAGCAGGGTGCGAATCAGGGTGCTTTTGCCCATGCCATTGCGACCCAGCAAACCCAGCGTTTCTCCGCGGCCAATGCGAATATCGACACCGTGCAACACGTGGCTGGAACCGTACCACGCGTGCAGGGCGTGGGCATCGAGAATCCACTCGGGCGCAGCAACAGGG
>CAIOLZ010000420.1 GCA_903859265.1 uncultured beta proteobacterium | reverse complement strand
AGGAAGAGACTTTTGCAGGATCGAACTCAAGCTATGAGGAAAGTAATAGATACCCCTATGACGAAAGTAATAGACATTACGGGGATATAACTACGCACGGGTGCCTACGTACGCGAGCGCCCAACGGTTGCACAAAAATCACACCGCAACTTTCTGATGAAACGATCGAGTTTACCCGCATCACGGGTGAGGTGCTGCCATGAGCGACCCCCGTGAGTTGTACCCGCATCAAACCATTGCCCTGGATCTGCTCCGGCAATCGCTGGCGTCTGGCAAAAAAAGGCCGTTAGTTCAAGCGCCTACGGGTTTCGGCAAGACGGTGCTGTGCGGGCAGATCATCCGCCGGGCCATCGCCAAGGGCAACCGGGTTTGTATGCTGGTTCCGGCAATTTCCCTTGTAGATCAAACGGTTGAAAGCCTATATCGGGATGGAGTGACCGATGTCGGAGTAATTCAGGCCGATCACCAAATGACGGATTGGTCAAAGCCGGTTCAGGTGGCGTCCATCCAGACTATTGCTCGGCGAGGCTACCCCGACGTGCAACTTGTTTTGGTTGATGAGGCTCATAGGGTATTCCAAGCCCAGAAAAAATGGATGACAGATCCTGCCTGGGCAAAGGTTCCGTTTGTTGGTCTAAGCGCTACGCCTTGGACAAAGGGGCTGGGTAAGATTTACGATGACTTGATTATAGCCACAACCACTCAGGACCTGATTGATCAACATTTTCTCTCGCCGTTCCGCGTCTTCGCTCCTTCCCACCCAGATTTGTCAGGCGTCAAGATTACTGCTGGTGATTACAATGAGGTGCAGCTTGGAGACACGATGAACAAGGCGGCTCTCGTCGCCGATGTTGTCGAAACTTGGCTTCGGTTGGGTGATGGACGCCCAACCCTGTGCTTCGCGGTTGATCGGGCACACGCCAAGCACTTGCAGGAACGATTTGAGCTTTCAGATATTCCGACAGGTTATATTGATTGCTTCACAGAAGTTTCAGACCGTAACATCGTCCGTGACAAGTTCAAGCGCGGTGAGTATAAGGTTGTCGTCAATGTCGGCACACTTACAACTGGAGTTGATTGGGATGTTCGTTGTATTATTCTGGCGCGTCCGACACAAAGCGAAATACTATTTGTGCAGATGGTCGGGCGAGGATTGAGAAATGCGATAGGAAAAACAGATTGCATTTTGTTGGACCATGCCGACAATCATACGCGGCTTGGATACGTTACCGACATCGGCCACGATCATTTAGACATGGGCGAAAAGACTACCGCGAAATCCAAAAATAAAGAGGCATTACCGAAGGAATGCCCGAAGTGTACTTTCCTGCGCCCGCCAAGAGTTTCGATCTGCCCTGCGTGCGGCCATAAGCCGGAACCACATAGCGCGGTTGCGGAAGAAGACGGAAAGCTTGTTGAAATAACGCGCGGAAAAGGGAAGAATAAAAACGGCTCGATCAGTGAAACTCACATTAGAATTGGTGGTGAACAAATACCATTGCCGAATTTTTACCAGATGCTTAGGTATCATGCGCAACGAAAGGGATGGAGTTCAAAGCAGCCGGCTTGTGCATATAAGGAAGTTACTGGAAAGTGGCCTCCTTTCGTTTGGAATGATCGGTGTATGATAGAGGAAAGCCCAGCAATGTCTTCGTGGTTGAAGTCACGTGCTATCCGGTATGCCAAATCTACTGGAAGCAAGAAGCAGCAAGCTGCTAATCATGGATGATGACTTTGAGGAATTGCTGGCAAGGCTGACCTATTCTGGGTTTATGCCCGAAACATGGGCACAAAGTTACGCTCGCCTTGGCACCGCGGTCCCTCCACCAGGCGTGGATGGGGCGCGGTGGCAGCAGATCGTGAACGACGGGTTTTTGCTCTGGCATCTCTGGGGTGATCGAATGATTTCAAACGATTGGGCGCCGAAAGACATCAAATCCTTGATCCCGCTGATCCGGGGCCGAGACGTGGTGGCGATGGGTCGCGGCGATGTGACCGTGCTGCACACCCAGGGTCAGGACATGCCTCTCAGGGTCAAGCTCCTGCGCCGGCCGGTCGAAGGCGCGGCGCCGCGGTGGGATCAGGACCGGAGGGCGGCATGACCGGCTATCGCGATTTGCCGCCGCTGGCCGAGCGGTGTCTCGGCAAATGGCCCGGCATCCTCCAGGCGCTTGGCGTCCCTCCGGCGCTGCTCGACCGCAAGCACCACCCCTGCCCGTTCTGCGGTGGGACGGATCGGTTCCGGTTCACGGATTTCGCTGGCCGCGGCGTGTGGATCTGCGGGCAATGCAGGCCGGAAGCCGCGGATGGTGTGGCGCTGGTCCGCGGGTTGCTCGGCCTGGATTTCCCCGACGCCGCTCGGCGCATCGAGGCGGTGCTTGACCGGGTGCCCCCCGAGACCCGGCGCGAACCGGACGAGGCGGATTGTCTGGCGAGGATGGCGCGGCTGTGGCGTTCTGGGCAGCCGATCACCCGCGATTGCCCGGTGGGGGAATACCTCGCGGCCCGCGGCATAGCCCCGGCCGAGTACCCCAAGGCCCTGCGCTGGTTGCCGGCGCTATGGCTTGAGACTGCGGCACATCCAGTAATGTTGGCGCAGGTCGTGAGTTCGGATAAGAATGTTGTAAATATTCACAGGACGTGGTTGACTGGCGGTGGAGAAAAAGTTCGTAAGTTATGTCGTGGAACCGTTCCTAAAGGTTCAGCTATTCGCTTAGGTGCAGTAAAAGGTAGCAGGCTTGGCATAGCGGAAGGTATAGAAACAGCACTGAAGGCATCTGAACGATTCGAAATGCCGGTTTGGTCTTGTATCAACGCGGGCAATCTTGAGAGTTTCATCGCTCATCCCGGCATTATAGAGCTTGTCATTTTTGGAGACAATGACCTAAACTTCGTCGGACAAGCTTCAGCATTTGCCGTTGCGCGGAAAAACTATGCGGCAGCTAACCGGGACAAGCGCAATCTGACCATCCGGGTGATGATTCCGTCCACCGGCGGGTCGGACTGGGCAGACGCTGATTCCGCTGTGGCGACAGGTGCGACATGACCCCAGTTATCAAAATCGCCCGCAAATGCCCCGTGGTGCGCGAAACGGGGTTGCCCCTATGGTGACAGCCCCCACCACGAAAGAACGCATCCAGCCCCCGTTTGCGGGCGATTTCGGGGCATCCGGCTTACACTGGCTGCGGCTGCATTCCAATCGCGGCGTAAAATGCTCCGATTTTTGGGTGGGGCGTGCGGTGCAGCCTGAGACCCGCCGCGAGGTGTCTCGCCCGAATGGCGAGGCTGAGTTTCAACAGGTGGTGGCAAATTGAACTCTACTATGCCACTAAGAATATGGGAGCGCATGATGGCTCGCCGTGGCCGAAAAGTGAAATTTGACGCAAAACGCCGCAAGACTACCAAGCTCGGCCAGGGGCGCTGTTCCCTCGACCTTGGAACGCCTGAGCAGCAGGAGCGCAGAAAAAAAATCGGTGGGAGTGCCGTTTTCCCTCTCGACGTATTGTTGCAGATCGGGGCGATCACCCCCGACGAACACGCAGCAGGATGGCGGTACGCGAAGACCGCGTGGGGGATTTTCGGCCACCCCTGGTCCGCGGCTCCAGCCGGCTGCGCCATGGTATCCGAACCCGTCCAAGCCGACCCCGACGCGGACCCGCCGATGCTTCCCCAAGAGTTGCAGGAACGGGAAGAGACAGCACTCCCATTTTTCCGAGACATGCGCACCGCAGTAAACCGGCACGACGGGCCGTATGCGCTGGCCGTCCTTGACGATGCAGCTCAATACTTGGTGATGCCAGCCGCGGTGGTCGATCTGATTGCAGGTCGCGTTCCAGAAATTGAAGCGGCAAGGGCATTGAAAATGCTCAAAAAAGCGCTCTCAACCATCGCCCTAGTACAGCGACCAAATGCAAAAAAAAATACTTGACACCGAGAACGGCTCGGCGGTACACGTAATTTATGGTCGCGAACTTGTGGTGTCAACCACACATCGGCCGAAAGCTTTCTTGCGACCCGCCAGACCGCGTGTCTGTCAGGCGCAGCAGTCACCCGCGGATTTACACCGTGGTTGCAGACTGCAAATATTCATGGCGTGGACTGCCTCTCCCACTCCACGTCATGGCGCGCGCCCCGGCTTCCCCCAGCCGGGGCGCAGCGAAAAACACAATCCCGTCGGTGGCCGCTGCAGCCGCTCACCGGGGGAAACCGGGGAGGCGATGCGGGGAGTTGTACACCCGCATCGCTGACCCGGCCATCAGAGGTTCCCGCTCTGCCGCAAGGCATCGGGCTTGGTGGCGCGGTAGGGCAATTGGATAGCCCGTCGGGCGGCACACCCGGAAGCGCCGGTTCGAATCCGGCTCGCGTCGTACAGGAATCCCACCCGAGCAATCGTGGTGGGGTTTTTGTTTGGTAATAACCTTTCGTTTATTAGGAACGACCAAGTTATCGTTAGGAACGATATGAAACCTTTACCATCTAAATCAAATCAAATCAATTCGACCAAACAATGGCCAGCGGATACTGTGCAACGGCGCCAGTTGTCGGAACTAATCCCCTACGCCAAGAACGCGAGAACTCACACAGATAAACAAATAGACCAAATCGTCGCATCAATGCGCGAATGGGGCTGGACAAATCCGGTACTAATCGACGAATCCGGCTCAATCATTGCCGGTCACGGCAGAGTTCTCGCAGCCAAGAAATTGGGCATTACTAGCGTCCCAGTCATGGTCGCGACAGATTGGACAGAAGCGCAGAAACGCGCTTACGTGATCGCAGACAACAAGATCGCCGAAAACGCGGATTGGGACGGCTCCAAGCTGTCGGACGAACTATCCTGGCTATCGGACATCGGTTTTGACATGGAGTTGACCGGCTTCGATCAGATCGAAGCCCAGGTATCCGCCGAAAATACTGTGCGGCAAATCGATGTGTCCAAAGTCGAAGACGGCTTCTGGATCAGCATTACTGGCCCGTTGCGGGACCAAGCGCTGGTGCTGCAGCAGCTACGGTCGGTACTATCCGGTTTCCCCGACGTTGACGTTGAACTCGGCACGGTCGCGGACAACCCGCTATGAGATTCGGCGAGCAGGTTGCATGCTCAACGCGCCGTGACAACCACGAGTCTTCCGGCGCAGAGAAAATCCAGTTGCGGCGCAATGTGCTCGACGTGATGGGCGCCGACCGTGCCGCGGTACTCGACCTGTTTGCCGGCGCTGGCGCCATGCACGCTGCGGTGTGGCATCAGGCGAATCGCTATGTCGGGTGCGACCTGAAATGGGCAGGGCATCAGGCCCGGGTCGCCTATGTGTGCGACAACCGCCGGCTTCTTCGCACGCTTGATTTAGACCAGTTCAACGTTTTCGATCTGGACGCCTACGGCTTGCCCTGGGAACAGGTGATCATCATCGCGGCCCGCCGCCGCGCCCTGGCTGGCCCGGATGACGCGATTGGGCTGGTACTGACAGACGGCGCGGGTATGAACGCGAGATTCGGCGGTATCAACCAGCCCATGGCATCGATCGCGGGCGTGTCACCTGACCTGCGCGGCGCAGGAAAACAGAAAAACTGGAAAGACCTGACCATCCGGGCGCTTCGTGGCGCGGCGCGCCGGATGGGCGGTACTGTGACGGACCTGTGGT
>CAIOLZ010000419.1 GCA_903859265.1 uncultured beta proteobacterium | reverse complement strand
CCGCTTGCTACCCGACTGCGCACTGTCCGACGCCAACACCTCTGCCTCCGGCTGCGAGGCCTTGCTGGCGCGTTCGGCCAGGCGCTTCATCATGGGTTCGACCAGTTTCAGGTCTTGCAAGGCATCCAGAGAGGCAGGTACCGTAGGACTGAAGTCGCCCATACCGTCACTGAAGTTGGTACTGAGCTCACCCGACAAAAGCCGACGCAATTTGTCGAGCGTCAACATGGTGCGCGACAGGCTGCTTTCGGTTGCCACAGGCAGTGCATTGCTGACCCCAAGACCACTTCGCCTGGGCGTCGATGGTGGCGCAGGTTCGACACCTTGTGATCGAAGCCAATCGGTGGTCTCCCGGTAGAGAACCCGCAGGCTCACGCCCAGTCTGCCAGCAGCCAGCGTCATCACGGTAGCGCGCGCAGCATCATCCGGAACGTGGCGCACGAATGTTTCGCGCAATGCATGTACAAATGACTCGGGTTTGAGCGGATTGAGATGCGCCTGCACCGAGGACCAGCCCAACAGGTTGCTGACCATGGCATTGAGGGCCGGCAATACGTCTTCAACAGCGCGCAGAACTTCCTGATGTGTCAGCGCCGACTCAATGTTGGCATCAATTTGTTCCGAGTCCAGAAACTGGAAATCATCAAAACGCACCTGCATCGCAACGGCCCCGCGGCCGGTATCGCCGCCGACCACGCAGCGCCGCAACTCCACGGCGAAGGTCTGCTTGAGCAGCTTTGCCTGGTGCAACAAACCCAGCACGGTTTCGCGCGCCAAAACTTGTGTTTTGAGGGGCGCGGCTTTTCCCGGGGCCGCCACCAGCCCGCAATCCAGACCCGCCAGAACATCGTCCATCAGCACATTGCTTTGCTCAAGCACTGCTTCGATACACGACTGCAGGTTGGGCCGGTAGCTGCCCGGGTCATCGGCTACGCCGAGTCGGCGCAATAGAAATTTGGACATGCACGGATTTTGTCAGTTGGTCAGGGCTATGACCATCCCAAACAAGCGGTACCAAACACCTTGATACAAATGTTCCGCCACGCCACAACGGCGGTCAGACCGGGGCAGGCGCTGCAACGTGCGACAATGCAGGCATTGCGGAGTTTCAGTTGCCCGCAATGCCAGCAGCTTGCTGGGGGCCAACTATCCATTGCGCCCCGCTTTTTGTATCCCTCTGCCCCTGACTGACCGGTTGCTCCTGGCAATCGGAACGGGCGGTACCCTGCGCCCAGGAAGGGCGCACCAAAAACCCATGAACTTCGAAGAATTGAATCTGGCTCCCGCCATTGTTAAAGCCGTGCGCGAGGAAGGCTACGAAACGCCCACCGCCATTCAGGCACAGGCCATTCCCCTCGTGATGGCAGGCAACGACCTGCTCGGTGGCGCACAAACCGGCACCGGCAAAACTGCCGCATTTACGCTGCCGATGCTGCACCGGCTGACCATGAGCCGCAGCGCCCAAAACAAATTTGGCGGCACCGGCATCCGGGCGCTGGTACTCACGCCTACGCGTGAACTCGCAGCCCAGGTGGAAGAGTCGGTCCGCACCTACGGCAAATACCTGCAACTCAGCTCCACCGTCATATTTGGTGGCGTGGGCATGAACCCGCAAATTTCCAAGCTCAAAAAGGGCGTCGATATTCTGGTTGCCACCCCAGGACGTCTGCTGGATTTGCAGCAGCAAGGCATGCTGGACCTGGGACAGGTGCAAATGCTGGTGCTCGACGAGGCGGACCGCATGCTCGACATGGGCTTCATCCACGACGTCAAGAAAGTGCTCGCGCTGGTGCCCAAGGAAAAGCAGAGCCTGCTGTTTTCCGCCACCTTCAGCGACGAAATTCGCGATCTCGCCAATGGCCTGCTAAAAAATCCGCAAAGCGTGCAAGTCACGCCGCGCAACACCACAGTGCAGCGCATCACGCAGGTGATTCACCCAGTGGGCCGGG
>CAIOLZ010000418.1 GCA_903859265.1 uncultured beta proteobacterium | reverse complement strand
CTGCGCGTTCGCGATCGATCGTCACCGTCGCTACCGGTGCGGAGTTCTGCTGGTCGGTGGTTACGTCCTTGATGAGTGGCAACTTGCGGAACTCGCTCATCAGCTTGGGCGCCCAGATATTGAGCTCGTCGAGGTTGCTATCGGTGAGCGTGTACTGGTACTGGGTGCGTGCGAGCCGGCCGCCGACGTTGATGTCCTGACCGGCCTGCATGAACATGCCCACCCCTTTAACCGTTGCGAGCTTGGGGCGCAAGCGGGCAATGATTTCGTCGGCAGTGGCAGTGCGGCCTTCGTCCTTGGGTTTGAGGCCGATGAAGAAGTTGCCTGAATTCAGCGTGGTACCGCCAGTTGCCATACCAAAAGCCTGGACGTCGGGGTCCTGGCGGATCACGTCGGCAATCGCCAGCAGGCGCTCACGCATGGCGAAGCTGGAGGAATCCTGCGCGGTATCCGCGGTACCGAAAATGAAGCCGGTATCTTGCTGGGGGAAAAATCCCTTGGGTATGTAGATGAACAGCGCCACGGTCACCGCCAGCGTGCCCAGAAAACTCAATAGCGTGGCGAACTGGTGGCGCAACACAAATTGCAGGCCGCGCTTGTAGCCGTTGAGCATGGCGTCAAAGCCACGTTCAAACAGCATGTAAAGCCTGCCGTGCTTCTCCACTTCGCCCGGCTTGTGCCCGTGCAGAAACTTGGCGCAGAGCATGGGTGTGAGCGTCAGTGAAATGAATACCGACACGGCAATGGTCAGCGTCACGGTCACTGCAAACTCACGGAACAGTCGCCCTACGATGCCGCCCATCAGCAGCAGCGGTATGAAAACCGCAACCAGTGACACCGATATGGAAATAATGGTGAAGCTGATCTCGCCCGCGCCCTGAATTGCCGCCTGCATCGGTGGCATGCCATCTTCCACGTGGCGGTAGATGTTTTCCAGCATCACGACCGCGTCGTCCACCACGAACCCAACCGCAATGGTGAGCGCCATGAGGGAAAGATTGTCCAGGCTGTAATTGAGGAGGTACATCACTGCCGCGGTGCCCAGCAGGGCCAGCGGCACCGTCAGGCTGGGGATAACCGTCACGGCCACATTGCGCAGGAATACAAAAATGATGGCCACGACCAGCCCGATGGACAACAGGAGCGTGAACTCCACATCGCGCACAGAGGAGCGTATGTTTTGGGTGCGGTCCAGCAACACGTCCACCCGGATACTCGGCGGCATGGAAGCCTGCAGGCGCGGCAGTGATGCAGTGATGCGATCCACCGTGTCAATCACGTTGGAGCCGGGCAGCTTGGTGATGGCAATCACGATGGCGCGGCCATCCTTGAGCTTGCTGTCGGCCTGCAGGGCTTTCCCGCCAAAGGCCCAGGCAGCGAGCTTCATGTTTTCCGGTGCGTCGATGGCCACGCCAATGTCACGCACCCGAATCGGCGCGCCATTTTTCCAGGCCAGCACGGTGTCGTTCCAGGGCGCCGCCTTGAGCAACTGGTCGTTGGTATAGACGTTGAACGCCTGTTTGCTGCCGTCAATGGTTCCGGTGGGCTGATTGACCGTCGTCGTTGCAATAACGCTGCGGATGTCTTCCAGCGCAATGCCCAGCGTCTTGATTTTTTCAGGGTCCACCTGCACGCGCACGGCCGGCTTTTGGGCACCGTTGACGTTGACCAGACCGACGCCCTGAATGCGCGAGATCTGCTGGGCCAGAACACTGTCGGAAAAGTCGCTGACCTCGGTCAGCGGAAGCGTGTCGGACTGCACCGCCAGAACCATGATCGGTGAATCGGCCGGGTTGATTTTGCGAATCGTCGGCGGGCTGGGCAAATTGGTTGGCAGTTGTCCGGTGGCGGCATTGAGCGCCGCCTGAACGTCCAGTGCCGCGCCGTCAATGTTGCGGTCCAGGTCAAACTGCATCGTGATTTGCGACTGCCCCAGCACGCTGGTCGAGGTCATCTGCGCGAGACCGGGAATTTGCGAGAACTGTCGCTCAAGCGGCTGTGACACGCTGGCCGCCATGGTCTCCGGCGCCGCACCTGGCAGGTTGCCAGTGACGACCAGGGTCGGAAAATCCACCTGTGGCAGCGGTGCCACGGGTAGCAGCGGCCAGGCAGCAGCACCAATCAGGAAGATGGCTATACCGACCAGCGAGGTGCCAATCGGCCGGTTGATGAAAGCGGTAGAGATGCTCAAGGTTTGGCTCCAGAACCGGTTTTGTCTGCTGGCGCCGGCGCAGCTTCCTTGACCGATGCCCCGGCCACGAGACGGTACAGGCCGTCAACCACGACCTTGTCGTTGGCAGCAAGACCTTTGGATACAACAGCT
Organism: uncultured beta proteobacterium; assembly: GCA_903859265.1. Taxonomy (GTDB): domain Bacteria; phylum Pseudomonadota; class Gammaproteobacteria; order Burkholderiales; family Burkholderiaceae_C; genus Allorhodoferax. The sequence goes on along the minus strand of CAIOLZ010000418.1, from coordinate 2,321 downwards.
TGCGCGCCTTCATACTGGGCTACGGTCACTGGCTGGAGCCGCACCTTGCTGTCCGGTGTCACCACATAGACGAACAGCCCGTTCTGGCTACGCTGAATGGCAGCCGATGGAACCGTCACCACGTTGTCGAGCTTGGTCAAGGCCAGGCGGGCATTGACCGATTGCCCGGGCCACAGATTGTGCTTGGGATTGGGGAAACGCGCCTTCAGGCTGATCGTGCCGGAGGCCATGTCGATCTGGTTGTTAACCAGCACCAATTCGCCAACGCCGATGACGTTTCCGCTCGCGCGGTCAATTGCCTCAACCTGCAAACGCTTTTTGCCGGCATTGAGTGCCTGGCTGATTTTGGGGAAGTTGGTTTCGGGCAGGGTGAACTGCACTGCAATCGGGTCAATCTGGTTGATCACCACCAGTCCGCCCGGATCGGCCGCGTGCACGATATTGCCGGGGTCTATCAACCGGGCCCCCAGCCTGCCGCTGATTGGGGCCGAAATCGTGGTGAAGCCCAGCTGGACTTTGGCAAAGTTGATGAGCGCCTCGTCGTTCTTGATGGACGCCATCAGTTGCCCTATCAATGCCTTTTGGGTGTCGAGTACCTGTTGCGTGGTGGCGTCGTCTTTAATGAGTTCTTCGTAGCGTTTCAAATCCACTTTTGCATTGGCCAGCAGCGCATCGTCCTTGGCCTTCTGCGCCTGCGCCTGGTCGAGCTGTGCCTGGTAGGTGCGCGGGTCCAGCTGGGCCAGCAACTGTCCGGCCCGCACATCCTGCCCTTCCTCGAACGCCACCGAATCGAGTTGCCCGTCAACGCGGGCGTGCACCGTGACTGAGGACAGCGCCAGCACATTGCCGATGCCGGTCAGTGTCTGCTGCACCGACTCGCTTTTGGCAAGAGCCGTGCTCACCAGAATCGCGGGGGGCTGTTGGGGCGCAACGCTCTGCGCAAAAGCCGGCAGCAGTGCGCCCGAGCCCAGAACGCACAGGGCGGCGCCCATGATGCGACGATTTAAAGGTAGCGAAAAAACCTTGGTTTGCATGATGAGGGGCTTGATAAAAAGTAGTCAACCAGGATGGAGTGGGGGTGGGTTTTTGAAATTGCTGTGCTACGGCGTGCGGGCATCGGCGTGCCAGCCTCCGCCGATGGACTTCACCAGCGCTACCTCGGTCGCGAGCAAACGTGCGCGCAACTGCAATGCGGTGCGTTCATTGGTCAGCGCGGTCGCTTGAACGGTGATGACGGCTGTGTACAGGGCGGTGCCCGCCCGGTACTGGCTGAGTATGGCGCGTTCGGCCGCGCGCGATGAACGTACAGCGGCATCCTGGAATTCGATCTCTTGCTGCAGCTGGCTGCGCGCAATCAGGTTGTCCTCGACTTCCTGAAACCCATTGAGAACGGTTTGCCGGTAGTTTGCGGCAGCAGCATCAAATGCTGCGCGCGCCTGGTCGTTTTGTGCATTCCTCAGTCCGCCATCAAACAGTGTGGCCGCCAGCGCACCGCCGACTGCCCAGGCCTCATACGGCGCATAAAACCAGTTGCCCAGTGATGGGCCGGAACTGCCGTAACTCGCTGTCAGCGAAAGCGTCGGGAACCAGGCAGAAGCAACCACACCAATGTTGGCATTGGCCGCGGCCACGCGCCGCTCGGCTGCGGCGACGTCCGGACGACGCTCGAGCAGTGTGGACGGAACGATCGCAGGCACCTCCAGTTCAACAGGCATTGGCGCGTCCGCCGGCAAAGCGGAGATGCTGAACTCAGCAGGAATTTTTCCGACCAGTACCGCAATGGCATGCTCCAGCTGCGCGCGGGTGAGCCGCAAGTCGGTCGCAAGCGCCTGTGTGCTTTTGAGCGTTGCGTTGGCCAATTCAGTGTCGGACTTTGTGGCGACACCCCGCTTGAACTGCGACTCGGTAATTTTGAGTGCTTTCTCGTAACCCTTGATGATTTCGTCGTACATCAGGATTTGGCGGTCATCCATGCGTAGCTGCAAATAATCATTGACCAGGGTTGCCCTCAGCGTCAGCCGGGCCGTTGCAAGGTCACCCAGGCTGGCTTGTGCGCTGTCACCGGCAGCCTCTACCGAGCGCCCCACACGCCCCCAAAAGTCAGGCTCCCAGCCGGCCTGAAAGGCCCAGGTGTGCGAAGGCCCCTCTGCAGGCGCACCCTGGGAAAAGACCAGCGAGCGGCCCTCCGTGGCTGATACGCCCAGGGTCGGTAGATAGGCGGCCTGCGCGGCCGGAACCAGAGACAGTGCCTGCCGGTATTGCGCCTGGGCCTGTTTCAAGGTCTGGTTAGCCTTGTCAGACTGGTCCACAAGGTCATTCAG
>CAIOLZ010000417.1 GCA_903859265.1 uncultured beta proteobacterium | reverse complement strand
TGGTTGCTCAACGTATCAGCCAGCGACCGCCTTGGGCTGCTCTACTCAATTGCCCGCGTGCTGGCGCGCCACCAGATCGAAGTTCAGCTCGCCAAAATTGCCACCCTGGGCGAACGCGTGGAGGATACTTTTCTGATTCACGGCTCCGAGTTGCAGCACAACCGGACCCAAATTGAGATCGAGACCGAGTTGTTGGACGTGCTTGCCGTTTAACGGTTCACAAGGTGCAAAAACCCGTTGTGGTTTGAACCGCAGGCTTTCAATGTGTGGCAAGGCAATAGCTGGTGGGATCTGAGAGATTCGAACTCTCGACCTACGGATTAAGAGTCCGCTGCTCTACCAGCTGAGCTAAGATCCCTGAAAATCTGGTGGGACGTGCGGGGGTCGAACCCACGACAAACGGATTAAAAGTCCGCTGCTCTACCAACTGAGCTAACGTCCCGACAAGCAAACAGCCCGTAATCGGACGTAACCTGCGAAGCCTCAAATTATAGCGTTCTTTTCATGCGGGCCTGTGTGCTGCTCTTGAAATTTTATCGATGGCATAGCCCGCCGCGCACATCCCGAAAGTCGCCGTTACCGTCACCAATGATCCATAGCCATGGCAGTTCAGTGACCCGTCGGTTTGCGTGTTGCCGGACGGGTCGGAGGCCTCCACCGCTTCGCGGCTGAAGACGCAAGCCACCTTCATTTTTTTTCCGTTTCCCGCAGCACCGTGAAACTTTCGCAGCCGGTAGCGCACCTGCGCGAGCAGGGGGTCATGGGTGGTGTCTGCCAAATCAGCGATTTCCACCAACTCTGCCCTGCCCTTGCCCCCTGCTGCGCCCACGGCAACAAAAGTAATTCCGGTTTGTTGCGCCCAATGGGCCAGTGCAGTTTTCGTTTTGACCTGATCGCACGCGTCTATCACCGCGTCAATTTCTGCAGGCACCAATTGCGCCCAGTTCTGCGGACTGACGAAATCATCCACACACAAGACTTCGCATTGGGGATTAATGAGTTGAATGCGTTCCTGCATCGCGAGCACTTTGGACATCCCTATGCTGGGCGTCAGCGCATGTATTTGCCGGTTGATATTGGACTCGGAAACATGGTCCATGTCGATCAGAGTGATTCGACCAACGCCACTTCGGGCCAGTGCCTCGGCCGCCCACGAACCCACACCACCGATGCCAACAACCGCTACATGGGCCTGAAAAACGGCTTGCGCTTTCGCGCTGCCCAGCAATCGCCCCAGTCCCGAAAACCGCCGGGCGTGGTCAGCCTGGTTCACTTGAGCTTTGCCAACCGGTCTTTGGCAGCATTTGCCGCGTCGGTCGAAGGAAAGTTCGCTATCAAGTCTTCCAGCGTTTTGCGAGCCCCTTTGAAGTCCTTGGTTTCCAACTGGCAATTCGCAACCGCTAACAACGACTCCGGAACGCGCATGTGCTCCGGGAACGAAGAAATCAGGCTGCGAAAGTTGGTGATGGCGCTTTTGTAATCTTTGGTTGCGTACTGTGCGTTTCCGAGCCAGAACAGGGCGGTGGGTCGATAACCGGTTTGAGGATTGCGGTTGAGAAAGTCAACAAACCCCACCGCAGCATTGTTGAAGTCACCTTTGCGAAATATGGCCAGATTGGCTTCGAAGTCACGCTTTTCAGCCGGCTCTGCAGTAAATTCAACGCCGTCCATCGTCACGCGCACCGGCTCAAATTTGCGCAGTCGGTCATCGAGCGATTGCACAACATCTTTTTGTTTTCGCTGCATTTCGGACACGTCGCGCGCCAACTGCTCGTTTTGCCCCACCAGCCTTGCAATATCGCTCTTGGCCAGATCGAGCTGATTTTGCAATTCCAGCAAGCTGCGGCGCAGTTGCGTGGCCTCTTCCGTAGCCCGTCTGGTTTCATCGGCATTTTTTTGGGCCGCGTCCTGTTGGGAGGCTTCGATTTTCTGGCGCAAATCGAGAATGGCTTTGCGGGCTTCGTCGTCGTCAAAAAGCCCCGCAGATGCGGCTGTGGCTAATGTCAGTCCGCCTGCCAATAACCACGTTTTTAACGTTCGCATAAATTTCACGGTCGGCCCTTTGCTTATCGGTAAGTGATTTCAGCACGCCGGTTTTTTTCCATGGCTTCGTCGGTTGAGCCCAACACGGCGGGTTTTTCCTTGCCAAAACTCACCGCTTCTACTTGCGCATCCGCAACGCCCAGCAAAGTCAATGCGCGCCGGACTGCCTCTGAACGTTTTTGACCCAGTGCCAGGTTGTACTCACGGCCACCGCGCTCGTCGGTATGGCCTTCAATAACTACCTTGCGATTTTTGTCGGATTTGATGAACTTGGCATGGGCTTCAATGACGGACTGGAACTCCGAACGGATCACAAAGCTGTCGTAG
>CAIOLZ010000416.1 GCA_903859265.1 uncultured beta proteobacterium | reverse complement strand
TCCTATCCGCACAAACTCTCGGGCGGCATGCGCCAACGGGTGATGATCGCCATGGCACTGTCATGCGAGCCAGCATTGCTCATCGCCGATGAGCCCACCACGGCACTGGACGTCACGATTCAGGCCCAGGTTCTGGAGCTGATGCGGACCCTGCGCGAAGAGACCGGCACGGCCATTATTTTGATAACCCATGACCTCGGTGTAATTGCCGAGTTGGCCGACGATGTGGTGGTGATGTATTGCGGGCAGGTGGTGGAGCGCTGCAGCGTGAACCAGCTTTTTTCCAACCCCCAGCACCCCTACACCATCGGACTGCTGGGGTCGGTTCCCAAATTGCACCAGGAACAAAACCGCCTGACCGCCATCGAAGGCCAGGTTCCCACGCCCATGACAAAACCAGCCGGATGCCGCTTTGCGCCGCGTTGCCCGTTTGCGATCGAGCGTTGCAGATGGGAGGCGCCGCAACTCACCGATCTCGGAGACGACCATGCAGCAGCTTGCTGGCTGGCACCGCTGGAGCCGCAGGCATGAGCGCTTTGCTGCGAGTTGAAAACCTGGTGAAGCATTTCCCGGTGCAACGCGGTCTGCTTGGCGGGTCCAAAACGGTGGTGCATGCTGTAGATGGCGTCAGTCTGGAGATCCATCCCGGTGACACGCTGGCGCTGGTGGGTGAATCCGGTTGCGGCAAATCAACGCTGGGACGTCTGATGTTGCGCCTGCTCGATGCCACCTCGGGCAAGGTGTGGTTTGACGGGCACGATGTGATGGCCATGCCGGACGCGACCCTGCGCGCAGCACGGCGGCACATGCAAATGATTTTTCAGGATCCTTACTCGTCGCTCAATCCGCGCATGACGGTGGAACAAACGCTGGTGGAGCCGCTAGCCCTGCACGGCCTCGCCAGGGGCCGGCACCGTGAGCGCGCCGGTGAATTGCTCGATCTGGTCGGCCTGAGTGCGCAGTACTTGCAACGCTATCCCCACGAGTTTTCCGGTGGCCAGCGCCAGCGCATTGGCATTGCCCGGGCACTGGCGGCAGAGCCCCGGCTGATTGTTTGCGATGAGGCTGTTTCGGCCCTGGACGTCTCAATTCAGGCGCAGGTCATCAATTTGCTGCAGGACTTGCAACACCGGTTGAATTTGGCTTACGTCTTTATTTCCCACGATCTGGCGGTCGTAAAACACATTGCGTCCCATGTCGCGGTGATGTACCTCGGTCAAATTGTAGAAACCGCCGACAAGCGCAGTCTGTTTGAAACACCGCGCCACCCGTACACCCAGGCCCTGCTGTCGGCAATTCCGTTGCCGGTGCCGGGCCTCAGGCGCCAGCGACTGCTTCTGCAGGGCGATGTCCCGAGCCCAAGCAATCCGCCCTCGGGTTGCCGGTTTCGAACACGGTGCCCACATGCGCAAAGCCTTTGTGCGCAAGAGGCGCCACCGCTGAAAACCTCCAACGGGCACACCGTGGCCTGCCATTTTTGGGACACATTTCCGACGCCAGCGGCTTTGCAACAAACGGAGATAGTCAATCAACGCGTATGGCGATTGCAGCAGGCGTTTAATCGGCAAAATGATTTCCAGCATCCCTCATGAAGAAAGTTGTATATGTTGAATAAACTGTTCATCGCATTGGTATTGACGGCCTGTACTTGCGCGGCGCAGTCGCAGACCTTGCGCATTGGCCTTGCCGAAGACCCCGACGTGCTGGACCCTACGCTGGCCCGCAGCTTCGTCGGTCGAATCGTGTTTTCTTCGCTGTGCGACAAGCTTTTTGATATTGATGAAAAGCTCAATCCGGTGCCACAACTGGCCACCTCCTACCAATGGTCTGCCGACAACAAATCACTGACGCTGAAGCTGCGAACCGGCGTCACCTTCCATGACGGTGAAAAGTTTGATGCCGCGGCTGTGAAATTCAACATCGAACGGCACAAAAATCTGCCGGGCTCCAACCGGCGCGGCGAACTGGCGCCGGTCACCAGCGTTGATGTGGTGGATGCCAGCACAGTGCGGATCAATCTGAGTGCACCCTTTTCACCACTGCTCACCGTGCTGGCGGACCGCGCCGGAATGATGGTCTCGCCCAAAGCGGCGATGGCCAATCCGGGCAACTTTGGCAGCAAGCCGGTGTGTTCGGGACCATTTCAGTTTTCCGAGCGGGTGGCGCAGGACCGTATCGTGCTCACGCGTTTCCCCAATTACTGGAACAAGTCCGAAATTCACTTTGACAAAGTCGTCTTTTTGCCCATCGTTGACTCCACCGTCCGGCTGGCCAACCTTCGGTCGGGCCAACTCGATTTCATCGAGCGGGTAGCTCCGTCCGATGTTGCATCCATCAAGGCGGACAAAAAGCTGGCCCTGTCACGCATCACCGAACTGGGCTACCAGGGAATCACGATCAACACCCACAAAAGCGATCAGGCGCAGGCCAATCCGCTGGGTCGTGACGCGCGGGTGCGTGAGGCATTTGAACTTTCGCTGGACAGAGCCGGTATCGTTCAGGTGGCCATGGACGGTGAGGCCACCCCGGGCAACCAGTGGGTCCCTCCAAGCAACAGCTTTTACGCCAAAAATATTCCGATTCCAAAACGCGATATCGCGCGTGCCAAAGCCCTGCTGAAAGAGGCCGGGGTGCCCAACCCCAGTTTTACCCTGATGACACCCACGACTGCGGACGGACAGCGTGTCGCGCAGGTGGTTCAAGCCATGTCCAAGGAGGCGGGCTTTGATGTGAAGATTCAGTCAACCGAGTTTGCAACCTCTCTCAATCTGGCCGATAAAGGTCAGTTCGATGCCTATGTGCTGGCCTGGAGCGGGCGGGCCGATCCCGACGGCAATCTGTTCAGCTTTTACGCCTGCAATCAGCCGCTCAATTACAGCGGAGAGTGCCGCCCCCAATGGGATGATCTGCTCAACCGGTCTCGCAATACGCTCGATACGTCTGGGCGCATCAAGGTATTTGCGACCCTCGCAGCCGAGGTTGCCAAAGAGAATCCCATCATTTACCTCTACCACCGCAATTGGCTGTGGGCTTACAACAAAAATCTGACCGGTTTGAAAACCATACCAGATGGCCTGGTGCGCGTTCAAGGTCTGAAGATGTAGTTGCGGCACCAGCAGCGTTTAGCCCAAAGTCCTTGATGCTCAGCTATTTTCTCAAGCGCATTGCCGCGCTGGTGCCGACCGTGTTTTTTGTCACGGTGATCATTTTCGGCCTGCAACAGCTGCTACCGGGCAATGCGGCGCAAATCCTGGCGGGCGAAGACCAGGACCCGCAGGTCATTGCTTATCTGCAAAAAAAAATGCATCTCGATGCGCCGCTGCCGGTGCGTTATGCCTACTGGATAGGCGGTGTAGTGCGGGGCGACCTCGGTGAGTCATTGCGCATCCAGCAGCCGGTTCTGGCGCTGATCAAAGAGAAACTGCCGGTCACCGTGCAACTGGCCTCGATGGCAATGATGGTGTCTTTGCTGATCGGCATTCCAGCCGGCATTGTTTCGGCCGTCGCAAAGGATACGGCCTGGGACTATCTCGCAAATGTCGTGGCGCTATGGGGTTTGTCAACACCCAACTTCTGGCTGGGAATTTTGATGATTCTGCTGTTCTCGGTATCGCTGGGCTGGCTGCCGGCATCGGGCTATGTCAGCCCGCTGGAAGACCTCAGGGCCAATCTGGCGGCCATGGTGATGCCGGCCTTTGTGCTGGGTTTTGGCCTGGCCGCTGTGCTGATGCGCCACACCCGTAGCGCCATGCTTCAGGTCTTGGGCAGCGACTACGTGCGCACAGCACGCGCCAAGGGCCTGAGCGAGCGCACGGTGGTACTCAGGCATGCACTGCGCAACGCACTGACTCCCATCATCACACTTGGCGCGCTGGAGTTTGGCGCCCTGCTATCGGGTGCGGTGTTGACAGAGCAGGTTTTTTCCATTCCGGGCTTTGGCAAGCTGATTGTGGACGCGGTATTCAATCGGGACTACGCGGTGGTGCAAGGCGTCGTGCTATTCACATCAAGCGTCTATATCGTGCTCAATCTGCTGGCCGACATGGCCTATTTTTTAGTCAACCCACGCCTGAGAGGCTGAGTGAATGCACACACCCATGCTGACCGCAATGCCCCTTCGCGAATCCAGTCCGGCCGGGCGCGCGTTGCGTCGCTTGTGGCGCCGCAAGGGCGCAATCGTCGGACTGGCCGTCGTACTCGTCTTTGTTGTGCTGGCGGTGTTCGCGCCGCTGTTGGCGCCCTACGACCCCGTCGCCACCAACTGGGGGGCGATTCGCATGGCACCCAGCCATCTGAACTGGTTTGGCACCGATGAGATTGGCCGCGACGTTTTCTCCCGCGTGATTTGGGGTGGGCGCGCCTCCATCATGGCCGGACTGGTGTCAGTCGGAATTTCGATGCTTCTGGGCATTCCAATCGGCCTGC
>CAIOLZ010000415.1 GCA_903859265.1 uncultured beta proteobacterium | reverse complement strand
GCCAACGTTACGCCGCGTCCGTTGTCCACCTACACCGCCGGCACCAGTGGGGTCTGGAATAACAGCGCCAACTGGGACGTACTGCCCGACGGCAATAACGTACTGGCAGTGTCGATTCCCCAAGGTGTGACGGTAACGTTTGACAACACGTTTACTGCGCCAGTGAGCGTTCAGTCCATCAACAGTCTGGGTGCACTCAACGTGACCGGTGGCGCATTGGGCGTATCCAGCAGCCTGAACACCGCGAACTTCCAACAGTCCGGCGGCGCCGTTACCGGAGCGGGCAGCTTCACCGTGACAAGCAGCTTCAACCAGATGGGCGGTAATGTGGCTATGACCGGACCGGTGTCTATCACCCAGGCCGCCGGTAATCTGGTAGTCGGCAGCGTGGTCGGTTCATCCATCGCATTGAACGCGCCTACTGGCGCCATCACCCAGACCGCGGGTATCCAATCCACGGGCCTGCTAAGTACCGCTTCCGCTGCGGGTGTGACACTGACTGACGCAACCAACTCGGTGGCCAAATTCAGTGCCAACGTCACCAGTGGAGGCGTGACGTTTACCAACAAGGGTCCGCTTGACGTCACAGGCATCACGGTCGCCAACAAGGATGTGGTGTTGGATAACACGGGCGCGTTGAGTACCTCGGGTGATATCAATGTGGTCAACGGCGGCGTGTCGATCACGACGCACAGCCCGATGACGATCAACGGCAACATCAACGCCAGTGGCAACATTGCGTTGACCGCTCTGACGCCCAGCCCGGACAGCAACATGATCTTGAATGGCAACCTGACTTCCAGTGCTGGCGGTATCACTTTACAGGCCTACAACAACATTCTGCAAAACAGCAGGTTCTTCGCGGCCCTCGGGATATCGATCACGGCGGGTGGCACCATCAGCTTCGGTCCGAACTCATTTAGCGTGGGCAACCCGGTCACCTATACCTCCAATGGTGTGACGCTGATTCCGCCGTGGATTGCGTCGTCTCTGTCGGGCGGCCCCACTTCATTTGTAAACGGCTTTTTGGACGAGTTTGAAACCGCGCTGAACGCGCAACAGTACTCCGCTGACGATCCATTTGGCAAAAAACAATCGGATGCCGAGGGAGTCGTGGTTCAGGGCGGACTATGCACGCGCTAACGTCGCCCACGTTGCGCGGTGGGCTGCATGTTGCTGCATTGCTGGCAGTAGCCTGCATCTCGCAATTCGCGCAGGTACCGCAAGCATTTGCGCAGGCGAGTGCAAAGCCCGCGGTGGGCGAGGTCGAGTTCGCGCGCGGCGCAGGCGTGGCCCAGACGCCGGGTGGGACGCCGCGCATCATGGGCAAGGGGCTGGCGCTTAACGAGGGTGACCGCTTGACCACTTCGGATGGCGCAACAGCCATCGTGAAGCTGCAGGATGGCACCCGCATGACCGTGCGGCCCAACTCCGAGCTGATCATGCAGACCTACAAGTTCAAAGAGGGCGCACCGGACAACAGCATGGTGATGCAGTTGTTGCGCGGCGGGTTTCGCGCCATTACCGGGCTGATTTCCAAAGGCTCTGCGGACGCAGCCCGTATTCAGACCTCGACAGCAACCATCGGTATCCGCGGCACTGATTTTGATGCGCGTGTCTGCGGACCTGAATGCCGGGCCGAGTCGGCCAAAGTGGTCGATAAACCCAAGCCCAATGCGGTGCTGGCAAGCGCCAAACTGGTGTCAGCCACGGGCGACATTTACGCGGTGGACGGCGCGGGTCTGAAGCGCCATGTGGTCGATGGCGGTAGCGTGTATCCCGGTGAAACCGTGCAGACCGGGCCCGACGCCAAAGTGGTGCTGGCGTTTCGGGATGAGAGCCGTCTGACCTTGGGTGCCAACACGCAGTTCCGGGTGGACAGCTTTGTGTTCGACAAGCAGAACCCGTCAGATGGCAGATTTCTGGTCACGCTCTTGCAGGGTTCGTTGCGCGCGCTTACCGGCTTGATTGGCAAGACCAACCACGGCAATGTTGGCTTCACCACGGCCACGGCGACCATCGGCATTCGCGGTACCGGTCTGGACATGGATTGCGCCAGCGCCGGGGCTTGCAGCTTCTTCACCTGGCTGGGAACGATTGAGGTCAAACCCAACGGCGAGACCGCGTTGCAAGTGCTCGAGGCCGGGCAAGGCCTGTATGTTTCGGCCACCGGCATTGCGCCCCTGACTGCGCCCACTCTGGACAATTTGCCGCGTCCTGACAGGGTGCCGGTCAATACCGACCAGTTGTTTTCGACCGGCACCGCGCCGGCGGATGGCGATGGTTTGTTTGTCTATGTGCGCGACGGCCATATTCAAATTACGTCTTCTTCGGAAGTGCTGGATCTGGGCCGGGGTGAGACAGGCTATGCCGGCGCCGATGGCCATACCGGGCGCCCGCTGGACTTCCCCCTGTTTATTCAGAATGACCCGGTACTCATGCCCAATACACCTAATCCGGGTGTCATTGACATGCTCCAAAATGGTACGGGTACCAAGGCCTATTGCCTATGACAAACCATGTTTTGATGCGTTCGCTGCTGTCTGTCAGCGTGCTGATGGGGGCGGTTGCCCTGTCACCTGCGGCGCAGGCGCAAGAAAACAGCCTGCCGGCGTCCACCGCGGCGACAACCAAGTTTGCGATTCGCGGCTTTGAGTTGCAGGGCGACGTGCCCTTGAGCGCCAATGAAACCAGCAGCATATTGGCGCCTTTCATCCGCGCTGACAGCACGCTGGAGACACTGCAGCAAGCCGCTGCCGCGCTGGAAGCTGCATTCAAGGCCAAGGGCTATGCCCTGCACCGCGTCACCTTGCCGCCGCAGGAAGTGGGCGAAACAGTGCGGTTCGAAGTCACCAAGTTCGTGATCGGCAAAGTGACCGTGGAAAACCCGGGCGTGTTCAGTGAAGCCAATATCCGCGCCAGCGTGCCGGAGTTGCGTGAAGGAACCGCGCCCAACTTCCAGAAATTGGCCGTGCAGACCGCGATTGCCAACGAGAGCCCGAGCAAGCAGTTGCAGGTGTCGCTCAAGGAGTCCGAGGAACCGGACAAGATCGACGCCAACCTGTTGGTCAAGCCTAGCAACCCGCTCACGTTTTCGGCCAGCCTGGACAACAGCGGATCCAATGCCACGGGCAATGACCGTCTGGCACTCGTAGGTGCTTACTCGAATCTGTTTGACAGGGACCACCTGGTGTCATTCGCGTACACCACGTCG
>CAIOLZ010000414.1 GCA_903859265.1 uncultured beta proteobacterium | reverse complement strand
TTTGACGATCAATAGCTTCATGCCAAGCGCCTGAGCCGATCGATCGGCGGCCGCTTCAATGCGCCGCTTTCTCAAACTGCGCATCGGGTTTGACCGATCGCAGCAGCCGCAGCATTGCCGCCTGGATGCGTTCCAATGCGGCAGCGGTATGCCCTTCAAACCGCAGCACAAGGACCGGGGTGGTATTGGACGCGCGCACCAGTCCGAATCCGTCCGGCCAATCAACGCGCAATCCGTCTATGGTGTTCACCACTGCCACTGCGTCAAAGGCTGCCTTCGCAACCAATTGGTCCACCAGCGCGTGGGCCTGCCCTTCATTGCACGGCACGTTCAGTTCCGGCGTTGAATAACTGGTCGGCAGCGCGTTCAGCAGCGCCCCGGCATCGGCTGCGCGGCTGACGATCTCCAGCAAGCGGCAGCCTGCGTAGGTGCCATCGTCAAATCCAAACCAGCGCTCCTTGAAAAAGATGTGGCCGCTCATTTCACCGCCCAGCGGAGAGTCCACCTCCCGCATCCTGGCCTTGATTAGGGAGTGCCCGGTCTTGTACATCAACGCATGTCCGCCAGCAGCCTCAATCGCCGGTGCCAGGCGCTGCGAACATTTGACGTCAAAAACGATGGTGCCCCCGGGCACCCTGGAGAGCACGTCCCGGGAAAACAGCATCATCTGACGGTCCGGATAGATGTTGGTGCCGTCCTTGGTGACAATGCCAAGGCGGTCGCCGTCGCCATCAAAAGCGAGTCCCAATTCGGCATCGCCGTTTTGCAAAGCGGCGATCAAATCCTGCAGGTTCTCGGGTTTGCTGGGGTCAGGATGGTGGTTCGGAAAATTGCCGTCCACTTCGCTGAAAAGCTCCACCACCTCACACCCAATCGCCCGCAAAATTGCGGGTGCCGAAGCACCAGCCACGCCGTTGCCCGAATCCACCACAATTTTGATGGGACGCGCCAGCCGGATGTCTCCCACAATGCGGTCCCGATAGGCGTCCATGACACCAACGACGCGGCAAGATCCGCCCGGCTGGAGTACCCAGGACTCGCTCTCCATCATGCGCCTCAGGGCCTGGATTTCGTCGCCATAAATGGCCTTGCCGGCCATCACCATTTTGAAGCCGTTGTAGTCACGCGGGTTGTGGCTGCCCGTGACCTGAATGCCGGAGGTGCACAGCGTGGCAGCAGCGAAATACAGCATTGGCGTGGTCACCATGCCAACATCAATCACCGCGACACCGGCCTCCTGCAAACCACGCACCAGAGCGGCAGACAGCATGGGGCCGGACAAACGCCCGTCGCGCCCCACAGCGACACTGGTTTGCCCTTGCGACAGGGCGATGGTTCCAAAAGCGCGCCCCAGCCCTAGGGCGACGGATTCGGTCAGCGTGGACGGCACGATCCCCCGGATGTCGTAAGCCTTGAAAATCGTTGCTGAAATTTGCATGGTTTCCCTGTTTACTTCCGTTTCGCTGTGAAAGTTGGCCTGGCTGGGCAAGCCCCGAAGCATTGTAGGTGCCTACCTTGAAGGGCCGCGGGACAGGCAGATGTCCGGAAACGGCTAGCTCTGGCGCTGTCCCTGCGTATGATTTACCCATGCCCCACTACATTGGTGACACGGAAAATGATGGTCTTTATCTCGCGCTGAAAACGCGGGATGCGCGCTTTGACGGCCGCTTTTTCACCGGTGTGACTTCCACCGGCATTTATTGCAGGCCAGTCTGCAAAGTGCGGGCACCCAAGCGGGAAAACTGCCGCTTTTTCACGCTCGCCGCACAGGCTGAATCGGCCGGGTTTCGGCCCTGTTTGCGTTGCCGCCCGGAACTCGCACCCGGCACCGGCTGGAGCACCGCCCCCTCCGACCACGCAGACCCGGCATGGTCCACGCAGGATGCATCAGGCATTCTGGCGCGTCAGGCAGCCGTGATTCTCGACAGCAGTGCGGTCGATGGCCACGCTTACCCCAGCGCGCAGGCGCTGGCCACGCGGCTTGGCGTGAGTGAACGCCATCTGCGGCGAATTTTCGAATCCCAATGGGGAGTCACGCCACTGCAATATGTGCAGACCAAACGCCTGCTGGCGGCCAAACAGTGGCTGACCGATACCGACCTGCCGGTGACACAAGTGGCGGCTCTGAGCGGATTTGCCAGTTTGCGGCGGTTCAATGCCGCCTTCATCGCGCATTACCGCCTGCAACCGACCGCGCTGCGCAAGGGCGCCCCCTCCAGGATGGGCGGGCCAAGCGTGCTGGCGGGGCAGCGGCTCAAAGCCAGCTACAGACCGCCTTACGACGTAGCGGCAATGCTCACGTTTCTCGCCAAACGCGGCGTGGCGGGGATTGAACAGGTGGACCTGTCAAAGCGCAGTTACGCGCGCACCCTCGTATTGCCCCCACGCAACGACGATGTCGAGCGCGCCAATGGCAGCAATTCCTCTGGCGCCCCGGCCGGCTGGATCCACATGCACTTCCCGGATTCCTCCTGCGTCGTGGAAATCACTGTCAGCGACACCCTGTGCCCCGCCCTGCCCGATGTGCTTGCCAGAGTGCGGGCACTGTTGGACCTGGATGCCGACCCGCAGCCCATCAACGCGTGCATCGGTTCGCAGTTCCCCGGCTGCGACGGGCTGCGCGTGCCCGGCACCGTTGATGGATTCGAACT
>CAIOLZ010000413.1 GCA_903859265.1 uncultured beta proteobacterium | reverse complement strand
GAAGCCCGCGAGGTCATTCACAACGGGCTGGTTGCGGCCCGGGCGCTGGCGGCAGACCCGTCCAATCTGGCTGACCAGACCACCATACGCCGCGCCTTTCACACACTCAAGGGCAGCGCTCGCATGGTGGCCCTGGACGAATTTGGCGAGGCTGCCTGGGCTTTCGAGCAGTTGTTTAATGCTTGGTTGGCTGAACAAAAGCCGGCCAGCGACGAACTGATCACCCTCGCCAGTAGCGCCATGCAAGCCTTTGGCCAATGGGTCGAGGACATTGCGCAAAAAAGACCCGTGGACTGGAGTGCGGTGGACTTTCGCAAATCTGCCGATGCAATGCGTCTGGAGCGTTTGCTGGTTCCTTTGCGACCACCTCTGGAAGCCTTGCCAGAGCCGCTCGATGCGTTGGAACCGGTCGAGGCAGCGGAACTGCAAAGCGCTCCGGCAGCCGAAAGTACTGCGCCTGACACGCAGGCTGCTACCGAATATGCGTCCACGGTATTTGCCTCGGAAGAATTTGCATCCACCCAGATCGCAGACAGTCTCACACCCCGTGCTGTTGCACTGGAGCCGATGCCGGAATTCGCATCGACCAAGCTGGTTGACAGTCTGGATTTCGACGTACCGGTGGCCCACCCGGTTGACCAGCCCGATTTTGAAAATACGCGAACCTTCGGTCTGGACGATATCCGCCAGCCTGACGCCATGGCGCAGGAATTTGACGAACCTCCGAAACCGGAGCTTGACCTTGGTGAATTTGATCTGGGGGAATTTGAGTTCGAGGACGATTCCTCTGAGTATCCCCAAGATGCGGAACTGCAATCCGCCGAGCCTGAGCCGATAGCACAGGCCGCGGCGATGCCGGCCATCGCACTGGAGTTCCCGCAGGCGCTTGAGCAGGAATCTGATCAAGAGTCCGAGCGCGAACCGGAGCAAGAGCAGGTCAAGGTGATTGGCGATTTGCGTCTGAGCATTCCGTTCTACAACGTTTACCTGAATGAGGCGGACGAATGGTCGCGCCGGCTACAGACTGAGCTTGGTGAATGGGCGCTGGAATTGCACCGGCCGGTTCCCGACAGTGCCGTCACGCTGGCGCATTCCTTGCTCGGAAGTTCCGCGACGGTTGGTTTTCAGGCCTTGTCATCGGTTGCGCGCGCTCTGGAGTCGGCTTTGGAGCATGTGCGCTTGCATGAGCAAGGCAGCGCCGAAATTGCGGAAATTTTCAATCGGGCCGCCGAAGAAATCCGTCGCCTGTTACACCAGTTTGCCGCTGGGTTCCTCAAGGACTGCGACCCTGCGGTGTTGCAGGATTTGCAGGGCGTGACCAGCACGGAATTTCTTTCCCATAGCGCGGCCGCGGCCCAAGACGATGAGGACGCTTACCCCGATACGGTGATGCCCGATCCGGATTTTTATGGGGCTCAGGACTTGGCGGTTTTTGCGGAGTCGCCCGTTATCTCGGCCGCGCCGTTGAAGGTGGCGCAGTCCGGAGACGAAGAGATTGATGCCGAGAACAATCTGGACCCCGATCTGTTCCCCATATTCCAGGACGAGGCGGTGGAGCTCATGCCTGCACTGGGTGGTGCATTGCGGCAGTGGGTCGCTCGGCCGGACAACCTGAGTGCCCGCGGTGAGACTTTGCGTGTTTTGCACACCCTCAAGGGTAGTGCCCGACTGGCTGGTGCCATGCGGCTGGGGGAAATGTCGCATCGGATGGAATCCAGCATTGAAGAGCTTGGCTCCGAGGGACTGCAGGCGGTGCAACTCGAGCCATTGCTGGCACGCTTTGACGCCTTGCAGTCAGCGCTCGACCTGCTGGGTCAGGAGACTCCCGCCGACGGTGTGGAAGTCGCCGCTGCTGAGGCTGTAACGGTTGCGCCGGTGCCCGGTGCGGTTACCGACCCTGCCCCCAGCGCGGTGGTCCAAATGGCCGCGTCGAGTGCTGTGGTGGCACCCGCCAGCCGCAGTTTGTCGGGTCAGTCGGTGCGGGTGCGATCGCAGTTGCTGGATCGACTGGTCAATCAGGCCGGCGAGGTGATGATGAGCCGGTCACGCATTGACTCACGCTTGTCGCAGTTGCGCCTGTCGGTCAATGAGCTGACAGGAAATCTTGATCGTTTGCGCCAACAACTGCGTGACGTGGAATTGCAGGCCGAATCGCAGATGCAAACCCGTTTGGCGCAGAGCAAAGACAGTGCGCAAGGCTTTGATCCGCTTGAATTTGACCGCTTTACCCGGGTGCAGGAATTGACCCGCATGATGGCCGAGTCCGTCAATGACGTAGCGACCGTGCAACGCAATATCCAGCGCAGTGTCGAGGGTGCGGAGGATGACCTGATCGCCCAAGCTCGCCAGGCGCGCGAGCTTCAGCGCGACTTGTTGCGCACCCGCATGGTTGAGTTTGAAGGCATATCGGATCGCCTGTACGGGGTGGTTCGCCAGGCGGCCAAAGAAGCTGGCAAACAGGTCCGGCTTGACATCGTGGGCGGGCGCATCGAGATGGACCGTGGCGTGCTGGACCGCATGACGCCGGCGTTTGAACATATGCTGCGCAACGCGGTGGCGCATGGCATCGAGTCGGCTGAAGTGCGCCAGGCTGCCGGCAAAAGTGCTTCCGGCACCATCACGGTGACGGTCCAGCAGGAGAGCAACGACGTGTCGGTTGCCTTCAGCGATGACGGCGGTGGTCTGCAGATGGAGCGCATTCGCGCGCGCGCGCTGGCCTCCCGCCTGATCGGCGAAGACGACGTGTTGACCGACGCTGACGCCGCAGCCCTGTTGTTCTCGCCCGGCTTTTCCACCGCTGAACAGGTGACGGAGTTGTCCGGACGCGGCATCGGCATGGATGTCGTGTTGTCAGAGGTCAACGCGCTGGGTGGGAGGATCGAGACTTCCACCGTGCCGGGGCAGGGCACCCGGTTTGAGCTGATTTTGCCGCTGACCACAGCGGTCACGCAGGTCGTGATGTTGCGCATGGGTGAGTTCAGTATTGGCGTTCCCTCGAATTTGATGGAAACGGTTTTGCGATCACCGGCGGCGGCGTTGGAAGACGCCTACGCACGCAATTTTTACAACGTTGCCGGCCAGGACGTGCCGTTTTATTGGGCGGGTGCGCTGTTGCAGGTCTCGAGCCGCAGCGTGGAGGCGCAAGCCAAACACTACCCGGTGGCGGTGTTTCGAAGTGCTGGACAACGCGTAGCCCTGCATGTCGATGAGGTGCTGGGCAATCGCGAAGTCGTGGTCAAGAACCTCGGTCCACAGTTGGTTCGCCTGCCAGGCCTGGCCGGCATGTCGGTGCTGGCCTCCGGAGCGGTGGTGCTGATTTACAACCCGGTGGCGCTGGCAACGGTGTACGGCGCAGCGGCCCTGGCACGGCAATCCGCCACATCGTCGGCAGACACTGGCGTAGCGGGAGTACAGGCAGATAAGCCCTCTGGTGTGAACGCTTCAACGGCCAACCCGACGCATGGCGCAGTGGCGCAATTGCCATTGGTGCTGGTGGTCGATGATTCAATTACCGTGCGGCGCGTGACCCAGCGGCTGCTCAAGCGAGAGGGCTTCCGCGTCGTGACCGCCAACGATGGACTCGACGCACTGGAAAAGCTGCAGGCCGAGAAGCCACGCGTTGTGCTCTCGGACATTGAAATGCCGCGTATGGATGGCTTCGATCTGGCGCGCAATATCCGTGCGGACGCCAGCCTTGCGGATTTGCCGATCATCATGATTACCTCACGCATCGCGCAAAAGCATCGGGACCATGCCAGCGCGCTCGGCGTGAATCACTACCTCGGCAAACCCTATTCGGAAGACGTGCTGCTGGGCTTGCTGCGTGAATATTGTGCGGAGCCGGTGACGGATTAGGTCGATGCGGTTTTTTTAACGACTGCGTAGCGCGCGAGGGTTTTTTCCCGCGCTGTGGCGTGGTCCACGATCGGCGCCGGATAGTTCTTTCCGAGAGTGACACCGGCGCTGATCAACTCCATGGGCTTGGCAAGCCACGGTGCGTGGATCGCTTTCGGGCCCAGCCCGCGAAGGGCCGGCAGATAGCGCTGGATGAATTTGCCGGCTGCATCGAATTTTTCGCTCTGTGTAACCGGGTTGAAGATCCTGAAATAGGGCTGGGCATCGCAGCCGCTGGAACTGACCCATTGCCAGCCGCCATTGTTGGCTGACAGGTCAAAATCATTGAGCTGCGTCGCGAAATAGCGTTCGCCCCAGCGCCAGTCCAGACCCAGATGTTTGACCAGAAAGCTCCCGGCGACCATGCGCAGCCGGTTGTGCATATAACCGGTCTGGTTGAGTTGCAGCATTGCTGCGTCCACCAGGGGATAACCTGTGCGGCCTTCGCACCAGGCGGCAAAAAGCGTTTGCGCCACCGGGCCGTCTTCCCAGGCAATGGCATCGTATTCCGGTTTGAACGCGCCGCTTGCCACGTGCGGGAAGTTGGACAGGATTTGAAAATAGAAGTCGCGCCACACCAGTTCACCAAGCCAGGTGGTGGCGCCCTTTTGCGCGCTGCCGCCGCCCACGTCCTCGCGCTTTTCTTGCGCCATACAGGCTTGCGCCAGCCCAACCAGATGGCGAATCGACACCGTGCCAAAACGCAAATGCACGCTCAGGTAGCTTGGCCCTTTGATGGCCGGAAAGTTCCGCGCTGTGTCGTACTGGCCAATGCGTTGCATGAAGTCTTGTAACAGCCGCGTTGCACCGGATTCCCCGGTGGGCAGGGCCAGTTGGGCCAAATTGCTGGCCTCGAATCCGAGTTCTCCAAGGCTGGGCACGGGCTTGGCATAGCGCTCGGGTCGCGCCACCAACTGGGTCCGCGCCGCAGCGCCGTCCACCTCATAGGTCACGACAGGCTGGGCGTCGAGTTTTGCGAGCCATGCCCGCAGGTAGGGCGTGAAAACGCCATAGGGCTTGCCCATCTGGGTGAGCACCTCGCGCTGTTCCCAAACCACATGGTCCTTGAGCAGACACAGTTCAATGCGCGCTTGCAGCAACGCCTCCCGCACGCGCAGATCACGCTGGATGGCCTGTGGCTCGTAGTCGTTGGCCGCGAAAACGGCCGCGACACCCAGTTCTATCGCCAGCGCAGGCAGGCATTCACTGGCCACGCCATGCAGCACGATCAGTCCCGCGCCGCCCGCCAGCTTGCGCAAATTTGCATCCAGCTCGACCAGTGATTCGCGGATAAATTCCACCCTCCGGTCGGCCCGCGGCAAGGGGTCCAGAATGGTGCGGTCAAAAACAAATACGCAGTGCACCACGGCACAGTGTTGCAGCGCAGTGCTCAGCGCGGCATTGTCCGCAATACGCAAATCGCGCCGAAACCAAACCAGTCCTGATGAATAAATCTTTTGCATGTGAGCCGTTAAAATCGTGGCATGTCCGGCGATTCTGCACCCATCAACCTTACCAACCACTTCCTGATTGCCATGCCCTCGCTGGAGGATGCATTGTTTGGCAAGAGCGTGGTTTATGTGTGCGAGCACAGCCCGCGCGGAGCATTGGGGCTGGTGATCAACAAGCCGGCCGATATCCGGATGGACGCCTTGTTTGGAAAGGTTGACCTTGACTTGAAGCGACAGGATTTGAGCGAAAGTCCGGTTTTTCAGGGCGGACCGGTGCAAACGGAGCGTGGCTTCGTATTGCACGAGGCGATCTTTGCCGGCGATGACAAAAAGGACGAGTCGCTGTACGCGTCCACCATGACCATTCCCGGAGGCCTTGAAATGACCACATCCAAAGATGTGCTGGAGGCGCTGGCCAGTGGCGCCGGCCCGCGCCGCGTGCTGGTCAGCCTGGGCTACTCGTCCTGGGGTGAAGGGCAACTGGAATCCGAGTTGGGCGAAAACAGTTGGCTGACTGTGGATGCGGACCCGGAAGTTATTTTCGGCACACCCGTTGAGCAGCGCTACGACAGGGCGCTGGCCTTGCTCGGTTTGCAGGCCTGGATGATTTCGTCGCAAGTGGGGCATGCATGAGCGCTGTGCCGTCAAGCACAAAGCCGCTGATTGTTCCCGCCTCCCTGTCCACTTTTATAGCCTTCGACTTTGGTGAGAAGCGCACCGGCGTTGCCGTCGGCAATCGCAGTTTCGGCACCGCCCAGCCGCAAGGCTCGATTCACGCGCTCGGGGATGCGCGGTTCCTGCACATCGCAAAGCAGATCCAGGAATGGCAGCCCGACGCGATCGTGATTGGCGTGCCCTACCATCCGGATGGTGCGGCCCATGAAAACACGGCACGGGCCAAAAAATTCGGCCGCCAGTTGCATGGACGTTTCCATCTGCCGGTGTTTGAAGTCGATGAGCGTTACAGCACCACCGAGGCGATTGCGTCGGGTGCCAAGGATGCAGACGCTGTGTCAGCCTGCATCATTTTGGAACAATTTTTGAGGAGTCTGGGATGACTGAAAAGACCTGGGAGGCCCGCACATGAGCACGCAAGCGCCAGCCGATACCGCCACCGGTGCACTGGTACTCGATGCCGAGGCCCTCTACCGTGAACTCCTGCGCGGGGTACGACTGATTAGAAGCCCGCAGACCCATTTGGTGGGTATCACTTCGGGCGGGGCGTGGCTGGCCCAGCGCCTGCAAGCGGATTTGCAGTTACCGGGTAAAGCCGGCGTGGTTTCGTCTGCCATGCACCGCGATGACTTTTCCAGGCGCGGGTTGTCCTCTGGCGGGCAGACCACATTGCCATTTGACGTGGATGGCGCCGATATTCTGGTGCTCGACGATGTGCTCTATACCGGGCGCACGATTCGTGCCGTGATCAATGAATTGTTCGACTACGGCCGGCCCGGCCGGGTCCAGCTCGCGGTACTGGTGGACCGCGGCGGGCGCGAGTTGCCGATGCAGGCGGACTTTGCGGCAGCCCGGGTTTTTCTGCCTGACACGCAGTCGCTGGCACTGGCTCGCAGCGACGCCGGTGTTTTCAGCTTCGACCTCAAGGTGCGATAAAGCATGCTTTACAAACGCAATCCCCAACTCAATAAAAACGGCGAGCTGATCCATTTGCTGTCGGTCGAAGGGCTGCCCAAAAGCATCCTCACCCACATTCTGGATACCGCTGCCAACTTCGTGTCAGTCAACGACCGTGAAGTCAAAAAAGTTCCACTGCTGCGCGGCAAGAGCGTGTTCAATCTGTTTTTTGAAAACTCGACACGCACGCGCACGACCTTCGAGATCGCAGCCACCCGACTGTCGGCGGATGTCATCAATCTGGACATTGCACGCTCGAGCGCATCCAAAGGTGAGTCGCTGCTGGACACAATTGCCAACCTGAGCGCGATGGCTGCGGACATGTTTGTAGTGCGCCACAGTGAGTCTGGCGCGCCCTACCTGATCGCGCAGCATGTGGCGCCGCATGTGCATGTGATCAACGCCGGGGACGGTCGCCATGCGCACCCGACGCAGGGTCTGCTGGACATGTTCACCATCCGCCATTTCAAACAGGACTTCGCCAATCTCACCGTAGCCATCGTCGGTGACGTGCTGCACTCGCGCGTCGCGCGGTCTGACATCCACGCGTTGACCACGCTGGGCTGCGCCGAAGTGCGTGTGGTCGGACCCAAGACGCTGGTGCCTGCAGACATGGCGCAGATGGGCGTGCGGGTGTGCCACACGCTCGAGGAAGGTATCCGGGATTGCGATGTCATCATCATGCTGCGCCTGCAAAACGAGCGCATGAGCGGCGCCTTGCTGCCCTCGGTGCATGAGTTTTTCAAGAGCTACGGATTGACGCCCGAAAAGCTGCAACTGGCCAAACCCGATGCCATCGTGATGCATCCCGGCCCGATCAACCGGGGCGTGGAAATTGATTCGGCGGTGGTCGATGGTGCACAGAGCGTGATCCTGCCGCAAGTGACCTTTGGTATCGCCGTGCGTATGGCGGTGATGAGCATCGTGGCCGGCAACGAGGCCTGAAAGACAGATTATGAACATCCTCATTCAGGGCGGGCGGGTGATTGATCCGGCCAGCCTTTTGGACCAAACCAGCGATATCGCGATTGCCGATGGCAAAGTGGTGGCGATCGGCGCTGCGCCCGAGGGCTTTGTGGCCGATCAGACGGTGCACGCGCAGGGCTGTATCGTGGCACCCGGGCTGGTTGATTTGTCGGTTCGCCTGCGTGAACCCGGCCATGAGCATGAAGGCATGCTGGCCTCCGAGTTGGCCGCAGCAGTGGCTGGCGGCGTGACCAGCGTGGTCTGCCCACCCGATACCGAGCCGGTACTCGACGTTCCGGGACTGGTTGAAATGCTGCGTTACCGCAGCGAACGCCTGCACCTGTCGCGCGTATTTCCGGTAGGCGCGCTGACCCGCAAGCTCGAAGGTGCCGTGCTCACTGAAATGTCGGCGCTCACGCTTGCCGGGTGTATCGCTTTCGGGCAAGCCGAAGTGCCCTTGGAAAATACGCAGGTCTTGCAGCGTGCCTTGCAGTACGCCAGCACCTTCGGTTTTCCGGTCTGGTTGCGTCCGCAGGAGCTGTACCTCGGACAGGGCGTGGCTGCCAGCGGTGCACTGGCCACCCGGCTCGGTTTGAGCGGCATTCCGGTGGCTGCAGAAACCATTGCCCTGCATGCGATTTTTGAACTGGTGCGCGCCACGGGCGCCCGTGTGCACCTGTGCCGCATCAGCAGTGCTGCCGGGGTTGATCTGGTGCGCGCAGCCAAGGCACAGGGCCTGCCGATTACGGCGGACGTCAGCATCAATTCCTTGCATTTGACCGACACCGACATCGGTTTTTTTGACAGCCGCATGCGTGTTACTCCGGTATTGCGCCAGCAGCGTGACCGCGATGCGCTGCGCGCTGCTTTGGCAGACGGCACGATTGATGCGCTGGTCTCCGACCACACGCCGGTGGACGAGGATGCAAAGGCCCTGCCCTTTGCCGAAAGCGAGCCCGGCGCGACGGGGCTTGAACTGCTGCTCAGCCTGACGCTCAAATGGGCCACCGAGTCCGGCACGCCGCTGGTGCAGGCCCTGGCTACCGTCAGCAGCCGGCCTGCGGCGGTCATTGGCAATGCTTTGGGTGCGTTGCAGGACGGTGTCGGCCAGATCCGGATTGACGGCCCGGCGGATCTTTGTGTTTTTGACCCGACAGAGCGCTGGGTGGTCACGCCCGAAGCGCTGTGCAGCCAGGGCAAGAACACGCCATTTGGAAGCTACGAATTGCCTGGCAAAGTGCGTACCACGCTGGTCGCCGGGCAAATCGCTTTCAGCGCCAACGCGACCTGAACGATGCGTGCACCGGTCGCGTTGTGGCGGGCTCTGGGCGTGGTGGCGCACCTGATCTACGGCGCTTATGTGGTCTGGTGGTCCTTCCCAAGGTTAACTGCGGCGCAGCGCAGCGCCCGGGTGGAGGTCTGGTCACGCACCATGCTGCGTCGGCTGGCGATTGAACTGGTTGTCAAAGGTCAACCGGCCCAGCACGGACCGGTGTTGCTCGCTTCGAACCATATTTCCTGGCTGGATATCGGAGTGATCCATGCCAGCCGCCACTGCCGCTTTATTTCCAAAAGCGAGATCAAAAGCTGGCCGCTGGTGGGCATGCTGGCAACCGGCGTGGGCACGCTTTATATTGAACGCGAATCCCGGCGCGACGCCATGCGTGTGGTGCACCATATGGCCGAGGCGCTGCGTGCAGGTGACATTCTGGCCGTGTTTCCCGAAGGCACGACGGGTGACGGGACCTCGGTCCTGCCGTTCCACGCCAATTTGCTCCAGGCCGCTATTGCAGCCGATGCACCCGTGCAACCCCTTGCGCTGCATTTTGCAGACCGCCGCACCGGTCAAATCAGTTTTGCGCCCTGCTACATCGGTGATGACACCTTGCTGGGCTCGCTTTGGCGCACCCTGTGCGCCCGGGACTTGCAGGCGGTAGTAAGCTTTGGGGAGCCTCAAAAGGCTCAGGGCCGCAACCGCCGCGAATGGGCCAGTGATCTGCGCGAAGTGATTGTGGCGATGCGCAGTTCGCCGCAGCCCTGAAATCGGTCCTTGTCAGGGGGCAGGGGTCGTCAAACCTTCCGCAAGCCTCTGCAAACGCTTGGGCAGTGCGATAAAAAACGCTGTTCCCTGGCCCGGCTGAGATTCCACGCGCAAGCTGCCTTGCAGCGTTTTGGTGACCAGATTTTCCACAATCGCCATGCCCAGGCCCGTGCCACCCTGACCGATTTTGGTGCTGAAAAACGGTTTGAACAGCTGTGCCAGATTTTCCTGGGTGATACCCACTCCGTTATCGCGCACCTCAATGTCCACCCATTCTTCGCGCTCTCGGGCGCAGATGCGCAATTCGCCGTGTGCAATACCTTCGAAAGCGTGCATGTATGCGTTGTTGACCAGGTTGACAATGATTTGGCCGATCGGGCCTGGCTGGCTGTCCATCCAGATGCCGGGTTCAACGTCCATGATGACCCGGTGGGGTTGCCGCTTGATGCTCGGGTTCAGGGTTTGCATCAATTCATGTAGGACATTGGCCAGTTCGAAGCGGCGCTGCTGTTCACTGACTTGGTCGGCAGCGACCTGTCGCAAATTTTTGACCAGCCCGTTGGCACGATCGAGGTTGCGTTGCACCAACGTGGAGCCCTGCTCAATGCGCTCGATAAAGGCACTCATGTCGGAGCGTTTGATGGTGCCCTCATCCAGCAGGCGGCGGAACTCGCGCGTTTGATCCGCTAAGGTGCTGGCCGCCAGCAGCCCATTGCCCAGCGGCGTCGTCATCTCATGCGCGACGCTGGCTACCAGTGTGCCAAGCGCCGCGCGCGTTTCAATGCTGGCAATACGTTGTTCCTGGGCTTGCTTCATCAGGGAGAGGTCCAGATGAATGCCTGAGATGTGCAGCGGGCGGCCGTTTTCGTCCCGCTCTCCTACCTTGCCCCGCGCCAGGATCCACCGCCATTGGCCATCTTTGTGCATGGCCCGGAACTCCGCCTCAAACGTCGGTGTATCGCCACGTTCGTGCGCGGCACGCAGCGCTTTGAAGTCGGCATGGTCATCCGGGTGAACGATGTTGAGAAATGATGTGTTTATTTTTTGCGCCAGTTCCGCCACTTCATACCCAAGCATGCTGGCGTAAACCTCACTGAAACTGTCTTCCCCCGTGACAATGTTGTGTTCCCAAAGGCCGGCATTGGCACTGGCCAGAATTTCCAGCAGTTTCTGGCGTTCCCGCTGTGATGACATCGGATCTGCTGGCACCGCGATTCAGTTGTTGCGGGCACGCACTGTGCGCAGTCCTGCAAATACTGCATTGCGCAGCTTTTCTGCCGTCAACTCCGACTTGTTAAGGACCAGGTCGATGTCCTGGTCGCGGCCGAGTGCGTCGTGGTTCAAATGGTTACCGGCCTGACCGGTGCGCAAAATGATGAAGGGAATCTTGCGCTGCGCCAATTCCCGCCGCAACTGGCGCACCGCGTCAATGCCATCTGTTGGCGTCTCCATGACAACGTCCATCAAAACCAGATCCGGTAATCTTGCGCGGTTCGAAAGCACCATCTGCAGCGCCTGTGCCCCGGAGAACGCACTTACAAAAGTGATCGGCCGGTCTTCGAACCGAACACCAAGAAATGCGAAACCCGTAGAGTGGTGCACATCCTGCTCATCGTCAACGATAAGCACCTGCCAGGGCGTGTCAGCCTGACCCGGTTTGTCGGGCTCTGCCTGTTCGTCAACAAAAGTCAGCTCATCGGTTTGCATGGTTGCGGCTTCCAGTCAGTATGAATACATCGACGCTTTTTACCAGTTCATTCGCCTGGCCTTCGAGACTGCTGGCAGCCGCGGCCATTTGCTCCACCAGGGCCGCGTTCTGCCGGGTCGCGTTGCCCATGTTGCGCACGGCCCAGCCCGCAGCCAATTGCATTGGACCCACCCCAGCCACCAGCCCCAGCAACAAGAGCATGCAACCGAAGCCAAGGATCAAGCGGTTGCGTATCGTCGAAAGCATTTGCTATTCCCTTCACGGTGGCAGCGGCAGAAGCGTTGACTTGTTTTTATCGAATTTAATCGACATTGACACGCTTGTGTGACTTGTGCATGTCAGGAGCAAGAAAATATTAGGCTGCCGAAGCGGTGTGAATGCGACGAGATGGTCCCGCCGACAGGAATCGAACCTGTATTTCACGCTTAGGAGGCATGCGCACTATCCATTGTGCTACGGCGAGGGCGGGGCCGTTGTGGCTCCGGAAGGGGTGCATTCTATGCGCGCCGCCCGCGCGCCGCACGGCCTATTTGGTCAAATGCCGCATCGCTTCTTCGAGGCCGCGCAGGGTCAGCGGGTACATGCGCTGCTGCACGATCTGCTGAATCACGCTGATGCTCTGGCGGTATTGCCAGACGCCTTGTGGTTCCGG